>SLFB01000270.1 GCA_007124475.1 Vibrio sp.
CTTTATTGTAACCAGCTCTTTTGTGCGTGAATCAGGGGTTGAAGTGAATCGCCCGACCGCAGCCCATGCATCTTCACAAAAAGATGCAGGCATTTTTGTTGCTATTACTTCAGCCAATGATATCTATATTGATAAAAGACAAATTGACGTCGAACGGGTGCAAGCAACCTTAGAACATTTATTGCTTGAGCAACCGGAAGCGGCATTAGTCATTCAAGCGGATGAACATGCTTATAATGGTACGGTTGTTCGAGTTATGGATGCAGCAAAAGGTGCTGGTGTCAAAAATATCGCTTTAGCGGCGGAGAAACGCTGATGTTGCGTTTATTATTGGCGATGCCTCTAGCAACGTTAATCACAGTCAGCCTGTTTTCGTTTATGGCATGGATGGTTGCTAATGATAGTTGGCGTTCTCCTTCACAGACGAGCTCTTTAAGCTTCAATATGCTGATGGTGGAACAAGAACAAGCGACACAGCGTAGACAACGAGCTTTACCTGAGCAACCGCAGCGTCCACAACCACCACCTCAGTCACCGATGCAGCAGCAACAGGCTGCAAGCAGCAATACCCCTACGGCAACTGAAGTGCCCTCTTTAGGTTTGGATACCGCTATCAGTGGTTTATCGATTAATGTGCCTAGCTTTGGTGATTTTGGTGCAAATCAGCAAGCGTTACCGCTTTATCGTGTTGAGCCGAATTATCCGGCTCGCGCCTTAGCTCGTAATATTGAAGGCTATGTGGTGTTGCGTTTTACCATTGATGGAACGGGACGACCTAAAGATATAGAGGTTGTAGAAGCCAATCCACAACGAATGTTTGAACGTGAAGCGATTCAGGCATTACGCAGTTGGAAGTATCAGCCGAAATTACTCGATGGACAAGCGGTCAATCAACCCGGACAAACCGTTAGATTGGAGTTTAAGTTAGCCAAATGATGAAACGATGGATAATACTGACTTCTTTGTTTTTTTCCGCTGCAGGCTTAAGTGCTGAACTGAGCCCCTATGCGGCGAATAAGGCTTTGCAAGCCAACCAGTTAGCGCAAGAAACGCGTTTTGTTGAAGCGATTGAGTTGCTGCAAACCACTAAGCTCAACCGAGAATATGATAAAGCCTATATTGCTCGAATGCTGGGGGTGTTTTATTGGCAAAATGAACAGTTAAATGAGGCAATTACTGCACTCCAATTAGCGGTGGATAGCCATCAACTGGTTGCGGATCAGGCTTGGTCGACACGCAGAATGTTGGCCGATCTATTGCTAATGGATCAACAATATCAAGCCGCGTTAACTCATTATTACCAATTGATTCATCCAACAGAAGCGGATGAATTAGAAGCGGAGACTTATCAGCAATTATGGTTGCGAATAGGTCAAATTCATTATCAATTACAGCAATGGACTGAAACTCTGGCAGCCATTACTCGCTACGAATCCTATAGCAAACAGGACGAGGTGACTCCGTTATCCTTAAAACTCGGTTCGCAACTTCAGCTTGAGCAATGGCAACCTGCGATTGTTAGTTTAAAGCGGCTGATAACTTTGCAATCTGATCGCAGTAGTTGGTGGTTGCAATTAGTCAGCTTAGAGTTACGTACAGGGCAGGCTAAGCAGGCATTAAATAGCCTAGGCCTAGCAAAGTTACATGGTGTTGAGTTAACGGGTCAAGAACTTAGGTTATTGGCTCAGCTTTATGCTCAACATGGCATTCCTGAGCGTGCCGCTCAGATCTTAGCTTCCTTGATAGAAGACAAAACCCATAAAGTAGATGTTGAACTATTAACGGAGACAGCCAGCTATTGGCAAAGAGCCAGAGAATGGGATAAAGCCATTGCGACATGGTCGTTAGCGGCTGACCAGGATGTGAAATATTATTGGAATGTAGCCCAGCTTTATAGCCTGCAAGGTAACCACGCCCTAGTGTTAGCAACACTCGATAAGGTGAAAGAGAAAGAACGCCAACATGAGGTCGCTTTAACTCGAGCTCGAGCGCTTTATAAGTTAAATCGATTGGATGATGCCTTGTTTGAAGCCAAACGTGCTCATCACTTGCAGCCCTCTGATCAATCGCAAAGTTGGGTAAAGTACCTATCACAATTACGTACCATTAATCAACCAATACAAGCTTAATCTTGCACGCCCTCGATTTATCGAGGGCTTCATCTCTGGCCTAATTGAAGCTACCAGTCCAGTCCAGTGCTGTTTGTCACGTTCGTTCACTCCAATTCCATCACCTACCTATACCCACAGGGATCAACTCACCTAGTTGATATGTCAAGTTGTTGATAGATATGCTTACCGTGATATCTTTCATTGCTCACTAATCACACCTTGTGAGTCTACAATGAGATCTTAAACCGGTCTTGAGTGAAGTCCTATGTTTAATTGGTTGCAATTCGCTGAATACGCGTTTGATTGTATCTACTTATCCCTCGGGTACGAGATTGAATAATATTAACCTGAGGTGATTTTGATACCTGAGGTAATAGTAATGTCGTTCAAAACTTCTCTCATGGCCGTTTCGGTATTATTGATGATGCCAATCACAGTGAATGCGCAACTCACGATGCCTATCGTACAAGCCAATGAATATCGTCAAGGCTTGAATTTATCGCACTATTGGAAGAGTGAAAAACTTGATGGTATTCGTGCGATTTGGAATGGAAAACAACTATTAACTAGGAGTGGTTATGCTATCCATGCACCACAATGGTTTATTGCATCATTACCTGATTATCCATTAGAAGGGGAACTATGGGCCGGTCGAGAACAGTTTTCTTTTGTACAGCAGACGGTCCTTAAACTGCAACCTATGGATGTTGATTGGCAGAAAATCAATTTTATGTTGTTTGATGTACCTCATATGGCCGGTGATTATACGATCCGCTATCAGCATCTAATCACACTAAGCTCTGAGATTAATCGCAGGCATATTCAGTACGTTAAGCATGAACCCATTACATCTGAACAAGCATTGTTGCTTGAACTTGATGAATTATTTAGTGTTGGCGGTGAGGGCATCATGTTGAGAAGAATCGCGGCTGATTATCAAGCTGGTCGTAGTGATGATCTAGTGAAGTTAAAGAAACATCAAGACGCGGAAGCAAAAGTAATAGGTTATCGTCCTGGACGTGGTAAATACACGGGGATGACGGGATCATTACTGGTGCGAGGCGAAGATGGGATTGAGTTTGCCATTGGTAGTGGGCTTACTGATGCCCTTAGGCAACGACCTCCAGCCATAGGGTGTTTAGTGACCTATCAATATAATGGGTATACCGATAATGGTATACCGCGTTTTGCTCGCTTTGTTCGTGTTAGAGAATGTTAATGTCCGACGGTTACACCACAGCGTTGAAACAGCGTTCGCCAATATTCAACATGGGCGAGAGTCGCTTCACGAAAGTTTTCATGCGCCTGTTGAATTGGGAAAATAGGGGGTGATTTATCAGAGGGGCTGAAAAGCGCTAATTGTGGCTCTAATTGTAGATACACACTGTCTATTTGCGCTAGTGCTGGTTGAACCTTGTCCAGATAATACAAATGAAAAACATTAAGCAAATAGTTAAGTCGTGTACGATCTTGATGTGGCCCACATAGAATCCGGTGATCATTTTTTTCTAGTTGCTGAGTTAAGGTGGTTAACCATAAGGTACTATTGACCAATGAAAATTTAAGTTGACCGAGAATGCGCTGTTTTTCTAATACTTCTTGATAGGGAGTCATGGCTATCATTGGCAAAGGCGAATGATTGCTATCGAGTTGGTGACTTTTAACCACTTGGTCGGTGTTATTTAATGCAATTAAGGCTTGCTGCAAACTGCTGGTGTGAAGCTGAGTGGGGAGCCAAGTATGAGCCGTTAACTGTGCTCTCATCGCAACGCTGGTATAGAGTAAATTATGCCAATGTTTAATGATGTCTTGCTGTTTGATGTCGGCAATATTAATCAGCTGCTGACGTACATTGGATGAAATGTCGGAATTTTCAATGCACTCGCGGAGTCCATGTAATAACTGTATTTCATAATCAAAGCCTCGAAACTCATCCTGAACTCGCCCAAGTGATGAGTTTCTTTGGGCGATTAATTGAAATAACTGACATTTTCTTAATTCATAGCTATCGAGTAGACCTAAGGTGAGTTGAGGTATCGTTAAGTAAATATCGCGCTTATCGGGTAAGGTTTGTGATAGGGTCTGAGGAGAGGGTAACCGATCAGCTTGCTGGACATTCGCAATCCGAATTAGATAAGTATGCAGATCTTTTTCAATCGTTGAATGGTTATTATCACAACCAGCCAGCATGCCAAGGCTGATTACACTGAACAATAAAGCGAGTAATGCCTTGCTGTTAATATGAGGGGAGGTGTAACTCATGGATTGCTTCCTAGATTGGCCATTTTTACCATTCCTATTTGCAGTATGCTTGACTATACCCTTCCGACTTAAAGCTCCAGCGGTGTTGGCTACGTTCGTTCACCCCAATCACATAGTTTGTCCCTGCTCATGGGGATGAATTCACTTGCCGCCTACCTGCAACTCCAAGTTGTTTGGGTATATATGGTTATGTTACTTAGTATACGCTGAACGACAACGCTCAGTTGTTTGGGCTTACCATCTTTAATACGTGAAAAAAAAGATCAGGTTCATTTCCTGATCTTTTGTCATTCAATCTTGTTGATGGCTTATTTGGCTGCAAATTGCATTTGCATATTGATATCTTGATTTTGAATCCAGCGTAAACGTAAGCCGAGCATCAAAGCTGCTGAGCTAAGGCCGATAATAAATCCGATCCAGAAACCACTCGCACCCATAGGTTCAACAATCCAGTCAGTCATCGCCAATGCGTAACCACTTGGTAATCCTAATACCCAATAAGCAATAAAAGTACGATTAAAGATCGCCGCCATATCTTTATAACCTCGTAGTGCTCCAGCAGCGACGACTTGAATCGCGTCCACACACTGATAAATAGCCGCAAGAATCAACAATTGCATTGCTAGAGTAATTACTTCGCTGTTATTAGTATATAGAAGCGCTATCTCTTGTCGAAACACTAAAGTAAAAGCCGCGGTAATTAAAGAAGTGACGACACCAACGATTAAGCCGACATTTGCAGCGACAGCGGCTGCTGGAAAATTGTGCTGACCAATGCTATGACCCACTCGTATCGATACTGCCGCTCCAATGCTCATGGGGATCATAAACACTAACGAAGAGAAGCTAAGCGCAACTTGGTGAGCAGCAACGACTAATGAGCCAAGTGGAGCGACTAGCAAAGCCACCGCGGCAAACAGAGTTATTTCAAAAAAGAGCGCAGCGGCAACGGGAAATCCAAGCTTAAACAGGCGAATTTGCGCTTTAAAATTTGGCGCGTGAAACTGGCCAAATAAATTAATCGGAGCGAGACGATTTGAGGTAACAACGTAACCTAAAAGCATAAGAAACATCAACCAATAGACGATGGTGGTAGCAACACCACATCCAACACCGCCTAATGCTGGGGCTCCAAATTTACCGTAAACAAAGATCCAGTTAAGCGGTATATTGAATAATAAACCCAAAAAACCGATAACCATTGCAGGTTTAGTGAGAGACATGCCATCAGTGAAGCTACGGAGTGTTTGAAATAGCAAAAATGCAGGGACGGAAAACATCACGGCAAACATGTATCCGATGGTTTTTTCCGCCATTAAAGTTTCAATATCCATCCAACCCAAAAGAACTTTAGTTTGAAATAACACCAAAATTATAGGTATGGATACCCATAATGCTAAAAATCCACCTTGATGGATTTCAAAAGCAATTTCTTTTTGACGTTGGGAGCCGTTTAGCTGAGCAACAACGGGAACTAGTGCCATTAATAGACCAATACCAAACAGTATAGATGGAAGCCAAATGCTAGCAGCAATCGATACGGCAGCCATATCGGTAGCACTGACACCTCCGGCCATGACGGTATCGACAAATCCCATACCCGTTTGGGCGATTGATGCTATTAAAACAGGGGTGGCGAGCTTAATCAGTGATGAAGCTTCGGTTTTATAACGTTGCACAAATATCTCCGGAACAGGAAAATCAATTTAAATAAATGAGTTAAATAAAAAAGTGTGTAAGGGGGAGCATGAGACAATATTAAGTCTGGAGGGAATGATAAAGAAATGTCACACTAAGTGCTACGAAAATCTATCGGGATCACATTATGTTTACGGGAATTGTACAAGGTACAGCAAGCGTAGTTGCGATTAATAAGAAAGCAAATTTTCAAACACACATTATTGAACTTCCTGAGTCGTTGTCAGCGGGTTTAACCATTGGGGCTTCGGTTGCGCATAACGGCTGTTGTTTAACGGTAACGGAAATCAATGGCCAGCGGGTTGCATTCGATTTAATGCAAGAAACGTTAAGCTTAACCAATTTGGGGGATCTCAACGTTGGTGATGTGGTGAATATTGAACGAGCCGCGAAGTTTGGTGATGAAATTGGTGGCCATTCAATGTCTGGACATATCATACATATGGCGACCCTAGTGGATATTGTGGTTTCAGATAACAATAAAACCTTATGGTTCGAATTGCCGTTAGAATTAATGAAATACGTACTACCTAAAGGTTATATTGGTCTTGATGGCTGTTCATTAACGATTGGCGAAGTGAATGGAAGCCGTTTTTGCGTTTATTTAATTCCAGAAACGTTACAACGTACATTGTTTGGGCAACGCAACCTTGGTGATAAGATAAACGTTGAAATTGATCCACAGACACAAGCGATAGTGGATACTGTCGAGCGAGTCTTGGCAGCTCAATAGGTGTTAAGCCTTTCGGTGAGTGAAAACTTTCGGTTAGTTAAAAAATTTGCTCATCATCGGCATCAATCGACAGGTCAATACAGTCATGCTGTTCATTTACATACATATTTAAGTGTATGCTGTGGCAACAAGCAGGGCAGTCATCGTAGAAGTCTTGGCTGCCATTGCTAGTATCTAAGGTAACGCGGATGGTTTGTCCGCAATGTGGGCAAACGATGGATTGATTTGATAACGTTTTCATATGCTCTGCTCTTATCCCTCTTACTTAGATTAATTTTAGCTGCTAAATCTCGTTTTACCTCATAGACGGTTGCCACTTGAAGCGGCTTTGGCTCTCTATATCACTGCTTTAACCTACCATGCAAACTCGTCTGATCATTATAAGTTACACTGCAACTTTTTGCTTGGTGTAACGCCTATCACTGTTTGACAAGAAATTTTCTGCCCAACATATCCGAGCGATGATATGTATGCTAAACCTATTATAAGCTTGTTAAAATTTAATCAGTAAGATGGATAGCCATGGATTTATTCGCAGATCAACGCAGCAAAGATGATTCGCCTGCAGATAACAATTCTGCAGTGACAGTGGATATACAGCCTTGGCAGGTGTTACTTGTCGATGACGATGAGCAAATTCATCAAATAACGCGTATCGCCCTCTCAGGCTTTAGCTTTCAGTCACGCCCTTTAGAGTTACTTTCTGCATTATCTGCCAAAGAGGCTAAGCAGCGACTTATTGAACACCCTGATATTGCATTGGCATTAATTGATGTCGTTATGGAAACTGAGCATGCAGGGCTTGAACTGGTAGAGTATATTCGAGATAAATGTCGTAATCAGAATATTCGTTTGGTTTTACGTACTGGGCAGGCCGGACAAGCGCCAGAAGATAAAGTTATTCAGCAGTATGACATTGATGATTATAAAGAAAAAACCGAGTTAACCACCCAAAAGTTACGTACTTTAATGTACTCCATGCTCCGCGCTTACCGCGATATCTGTTTAATCGAAGAACAAAAACAGGGCTTGAAACGAGTTATTCAGGCTTCCGCGCAAGTGCAAAATACCACGACACTGAAAACCTATGCAGAATCTGTGCTCTATCAACTCACTTCGTTATTAAAGTTACCCGCTTCAGGTTTTTATTGTGTTGTTCGTCCTAAGGGCGATGGAGGCGGTGCTTATGCACTGACGTTAGCTGCCATTGGCGGTTTCGTTGATTTATCCAATGAATGCGATTTTTCTCATTTACCCGATGAGGTCACTCAGCGTTGTCAGCAAGTACTGTCTAATCAATGCTCAGAAAATTTCCACGATGCCTCCATTCTTTATATGTCAGATAGTCGAGGGGCAGAAAACTTACTTTATATTAATCTGTTAGAGCCACTTGATGATGCTGATGCGCAATTATTAGAAATTTACATGCAGAATATAGCTTTGACTTTCAGTAATTTGAATTTGCAGCTTGACTTACGTGAAACCTCAAAAGAGTTAGTCTATAACTTAGCTAATGCTGTTGAGGCTCGCAGTAAGGAGACCGGCGCTCATGTACAAAGAGTCTCCTTAATCTCAGAGAAGTTAGCTGAGCTTTATGGCTTAGCTGAGCAAGAGATTTATCTGATCAAGCACGCTTCACCTTTGCATGATGTAGGCAAAGTGGCTATACCAGATAGTATTTTACACAAGCCAGGTAAATTAACCGCTGAAGAGTGGGAAATTATGAAAAAGCATGTTGATTACGGTGTGGAGATACTGAGTAAATCAAACCGCTCATTGATCGTTAAGGCCAAAGAAATCGCGGCTAGTCATCATGAAAAATGGGATGGCAGTGGCTATCCGCAAGGTTTAGCTGGGGAGGCTATCCCTATCAGTGGTCGAATCACAGCGTTAGCGGATGTTTTTGATGCATTAGGTTCTAAGCGAAGTTACAAACAAGCTTGGTCGGAAGAGGATATTAAACGAGAATTATTAGCTCAAACACGCAAACACTTTGATCCCACACTCATGGCGCTGTTAATGGAAAACTGGGCCTATTTTATCGCCATTCGAGAACAGCATCCCGACTGAGGCAAGTGTATGAAATTTAGGGAATTATACTCACTAATATGTATGAGGGTAGGTAATC
>SLFB01000102.1 GCA_007124475.1 Vibrio sp.
CATCGCCATGAGCATAGACATGCTATGTGATTGCGGGAACACTAAGCTAGCCAACCTATACGGCAAGTAGGATGGAGATAAATCACCATCCATCAATTGGTTAATAGAGTGGCATTTCATCAGCGACAAAAGGATTACTCGCTCGCTCTCTACCAAAAGTAGAAATGGGGCCATGTCCGGGAATAAAAGTTACGTCATTGCCTAATGGCCATAATTTGTGCTTAATTGAATGAATTAAAGTCGTAAAGTCCCCTTGTGGGAAATCAGTACGCCCAACGCTACCGTTAAACAACACATCACCCACAAACGCTAACCGCGCTTCAGCACTAAACAAAACAACGTGGCCAGGGGTATGTCCAGGGGTATGTAATACACTAAGGGTTTGCTGACCAAAAGTAATGCTATCTCCATCCTCTAGCCATTGATTGGGCTCAAACGCTTCTGTACGGGGAAAACCAAACATTTGGCTTTGGTTTTCTAAACCTTGTAACCAAAAGTTGTCCGCTTTATGAGGGCCTATAATTTCAATATTACCCAATAATGCAGCCAACGGCTCCGTTCCACCGACATGATCTAAATGGCCATGAGTTAATACCAGATTGACAACTTGTACACCCAGCTCATCAATCAGATTCTTAAGCTGCTTAACATCACCACCAGGATCGACCACAATACCTTGCATGGTTTGGTCACACCACACGATAGAACAATTTTGCGCAAAAGCCGTGACAGGCACAATTTGATACTTTAAAGCCATACGTAAACCTAATTAGTAAAATAAACCAAAGGAGAGAAAATTCAGTTTGCTGTTAAAACCAGCACTCGTTCAACAGTGTCAAGATTAATGGCTTAGTTTAGCAATTTCCTAACCAGTATCATACCCTACCCTTTTGCTATCGGTTTATTTGCGTGCTAGGCCAAAGACCATCAATGGATGCCACTGTTACTTATAGCCTATCAAGTTGATAAATATCGTCTCTAAAATGCAGTTGCCCCGCTTCATACCACGCGGTTTGGTAAATAATCTGCACGGGTATCCGCTGACGTAATGGAATGGCTTGGTTTACTGAACTTTGCTGGGGACGCAATTGGCTATCATCAAGCCCTTGCTTCGCCAATAATAAGCTCGCTAATCGGTCAGCATGTTCAACCCGAATACATCCAGAGCTAAAAGCTCGAGAATCACGCTCAAATAAATATTTACTTGGCGTGTCATGTAAAAAGATAGCACGCCGATTCGGAGTATTAAATTTATATCGACCTAAAGCATTATGCTCCCCTGCACTTTGCCGCATCCGATAAGGAAAAGCCTGAACAGAAATATTGCTCCAATCAATATCCATCGGGTCAAGGGTCTCATTCGCTCCCCAACTTGGTAATAGCTCAATGTTTCTTTTTGTTAAATAACTCACGTCTTTTTTTGCCACAGGGAGAATATCCTCAATCATAATTTTATAGGGGATATTCCAAGTAGGGTTAACAATCAAAGAATCTAAACGTGTCGTCATCACAGGCGTTGGACGTGACGTTCGCCCCACCACGACTTTAGATTGGAAAACACTTTGCCCAGCATGCCAGTAGTGCAGCTCAAAACTCGGAACATTAACCACAATTGAGGTTTGTGCCGATGGCCATAAACGCATCCGTTCAGCGTTAAGGGCCAGTATAGTTAAGCGTTGTTCAAGGGATAGGTTTAACCATTGTAAGGTATTGGGACCAATAATGCCGTCGGGCTGTAAACCATGCATAGCTTGAAACTGTTTCACTGCTGGGACGAGAGAATTATCATACCAAGAGACATCACGACGAATATCGCTCACATCAATGTTCACTAAAGCCAAACGTTGTATGAGTGTTTCTCTATCCGCTAATCGATCACCAGGGCGAGCAATAGCGATTTGTTGATAAGGTTGTAGCGGCGCGTCTTTTAACGCTGACATAAAACGAAAAGCATAAACGAGTTGTTGGTAAGCAAGCTCTTGAGGCGTGTAGTTCAATATCACATCGGCCATTGCTTGAGTTCCAGCAGCAGCTAATATCTGATGCTTTGCACTTAGGGAGGGTAAAGGTAAGCTATGGTTAAGTTTTCCATTGAAAAACCAATCATTACCCTGTTTAGGGGCTAACTGAGCATAACTGATATAAGTGAGCAAGGTATCTGTCGCGAGTACGTCATATTGCTGCCATAACGCTTGTTCACTTAATCTTGTTAGTCGATCCAGTCGACTGGTGAATAACCAACTGATTTTAGCTTGATCAATTAATCTCAGTTGTTGCTCCAAGACTTCTCGGCTTATCTTATCTTGCCAAATAAGCTGATTACCCTGTTGATGATATATCTCGTCGATCATTTCAGGATAATTGAGTGATAATAATGACCACTGAGAAGCTGGCACAACGGGTTCTGGTGTAAGCTGATAATGACTGGCATGGGCTGCCCACCCACCAACCAATAGAAGCACCGCGATAAAGCCGTATTTCATCTTAACTCACTCCCCCAGCATTGTGATACTCGCCATGACACCAATACAACTTAAAGTACATAAATAAGACACTCGTATAACGACAGCGAGCATCCATGCATTCAGTATGGCAAGTTTTCTGTACCTAAACAACTTAGTGTTGCAAGCAGGCGGCAAGTAAGTTCATCCCTATGAACATAGGCAAGCTATGTAATAGGGGTGAACGAACCTAACTGACACCCTGGGGTTTTAATTAAAAAAGGAAAAAGGTAGAGACTTAACTGATGTTAACTTAGTTTCAAATTATGTTTACCGTGGGACACTTTGGCTTTTAGATAGTCTTCATTACCATTTTTTACATGCGCCATGGTATTCACGACACTTTCAATCTCAATGCCATGTTCTTGAAGCTCTTTGATTTTCTTAGGATTATTGGTAACTAAGCGAATTTTGTTGATACCAAGAGCTTGAAGCATCTGTGCTGCTTCTGAGAAATCACGCAAATCGTCACTGAAACCAAGATGATTATTGGCTTGATAGGTATCCATCCCTTGGCTTTGTAAGCGATAAGCATCAATTTTATTATATAAGCCTATTCCTCGTCCTTCTTGGCGCAAATACAGAATAATGCCACCAGCCTGACCCATTTTATTAATGGTTTCTTCTAATTGCTCACCACAATCACAGCGTGACGAATGAAACACATCTCCGGTCAAACACTCAGAGTGCATTCTCACTAGTGGCACGGGCTGGTTTTTATCTGCAGCTTTAAAGATCACGGCAACATGCTCTTTGTCCGATTTGAGACCTCGAAATGATAAGATCTCAGCATCAATATTACTTTTCAGGCCGACTTTAAAATCAACTCTGGCTCTTACTTCTGCCATTTCTTTACTCGCTTGAATTTGTTCTGACTGAACGCTTGTTACTATATGCATGAGGATACTCTCACTTAGTGTCGTTTACTATGCAGATTGATACTCTATTTTTCAATAAAAAGATCACCTTAGCTACGAATTGTTATATTATAACAATTACATTAGCTTAACATAGCAATTTTGTCACCGTCTATCCTCAAACGACGCTGTTACCAAGGCTGTTACTAAACTATGTCATCAGCATGACTACCATGTGTACAAATGGGCAATATGATTGGAGAGGGCGAACGTACCACTGCGGCTTTAAACCGGGAGAATATAATGTTGTGGATTAAATATGGATGATTAGACAAAAAATGACAAATAAAAATTAACAACGGGTCTTTGAAAGGCTAATTAACGACTTTCAATTTGAGCACTGTGGATGATGATAGCTGATGATTAATGATCTTGAGAGCGCTTCCATACTGCAAGCTCGACCCAAATCTGCTCTAGCTCTTTTATCTCCTCTTGAGTAAGAACAGATAAGCTGCTTTTTTCAGTCGGTAAAGTGTAAGAATGCAAAGTACCTATTTGCGCATAAAAATCTTTTTTTAATTGAGTTATTATTGCGTAGTCCACGGCGTGCTCTCATCATCATTGATTGGTTAATTATTATACTTAAATACTATCACTTCTCTTTAATATCTAGCAAGCATATATTAAAAAATCAATATAAGTACCGTTATAAAACTAATTATATTTATATTGGATTTAGGCACATTAGAATTTGGATCATTGATGAATGTCTGCTTGATCCGAACAA
Source organism: Vibrio sp. (assembly GCA_007124475.1). Taxonomy (GTDB): domain Bacteria; phylum Pseudomonadota; class Gammaproteobacteria; order Enterobacterales; family Vibrionaceae; genus Vibrio. The sequence continues at coordinate 4,146 of SLFB01000102.1, forward strand.
CCATAGGATCATTATTCTTCTACTCCCAGATCATACGATTAGCGATAGTATCAATCTAGAACTCTGACTGGTATTTGGGCTTACTTTGCGCTTTACGATCATACTAATAACAAAAAAGGCCGAAGATTTAATTCGGCCTTTTACTCGCAATGATGGACAAGTTGTTTATCAAGTTGAAAAGGACTAATTCGATTATATTAAGTCGAGTCTATCCAAATTTAGCTTAATAACCTTACTCGCTTTCGTCACTCGCACTTGCGTCTAAATGATCTTGTGGTTGATCTGAGATACTAGATTGATCTTCACTATTCAATACGGCTTCTTGATCATCCTCAACATCTTCGATTCGCTGTAGTCCAACAACTTGCTCATTATCAGAAGTGCGTATCAAAGTGACCCCTTGAGTATTACGGCCTACTTGGCTAACTTCAGACACTCGGGTACGTACAAGGGTTGCAGCATTGGTTATCATCATAAATTCATCAGTGTCATCGGTCTGAATTGCGCCGACAACTTGACCGTTGCGGTCTGATACCTTGATAGATACAACACCTTGTGTCGCACGACTCTTAGCCGGGTACTCAGATAGCTGAGTGCGTTTGCCATAACCATTTTCAGTTACGGTTAAAACATCACCATCTGTTTTCGGTACGATCAATGACACTACTTGGTCACCCTCTGCCAGCTTCATACCACGCACACCAGATGCAGTTCGACCCATCGCTCTCACTTGTTGCTCGTTAAAGCGAACCACTTTACCAAACTTCGAGAACAACATGATCTCATTATTACCATCAGTAATATCGACACCAATCAATGAATCGTCATCACGTAAGTTAACCGCAATTAATCCATTAGCTCGAACATTAGAAAATTGATCCAGCGAAGTCTTCTTAACCGTACCATCTCCGGTCGCCATAAAGATAAATTTATCTTCACTAAACTCGGTCACAGGTAAAATGGCCGTAATGCGCTCATTATCTTCTAATGGCAATAAATTAACAATTGGCTTACCACGTGCGGTGCGGCTAGCTAATGGTAATTGATAAACTTTAAGACGATACGTTTTACCGCGTGTTGAGAAGCATAGGATATTATCGTGTGTATTGGCTACCAATAAACGTTCGATATAATCTTCGTCTTTCATCCGTGTGGCACTCTTACCTTTACCACCTCGACGCTGAGCCTCATAATCGGTCAATAACTGATATTTTACATAACCTTCACGGGAAAGTGTCACCACAACATCTTCACGTGCAATCAGTTCTTCCATATCGATGTCATGACTAGCGGCTGTAATTTCTGTTCGGCGCTGATCACCAAAGTTATCACGAACCATTTCCAACTCTTCACGGATCACTTCCATTAAGCGCTCGGTGTTGGATAAAATATGAATTAGGCCAGCGATTTCTTCTAATAACGCTTTATATTCATCGAGAATCTTACCGTGCTCTAAGCCAGTTAAACGGTGTAAACGTAAATCAAGAATCGCTTGAGCTTGTTGCTCCGTTAAGAAGTATTGCCCATCACGAATACCGTACTGTGGCTCTAACCATTCAGGGCGCGCCGCATCAGTACCAGCACGCTCAAGCATTGCAGCAACGTGACCTAAATCCCAGCCACGCGAGATTAAACCAATTTTTGCTTCTGCTGGTGTTGGGGCTTTACGGATAAGATCGATGATTTCATCAATATTCGCTAATGCTAACGATAAACCTTCAAGAATATGTGCGCGTTCACGAGCTTTGCGTAATTCAAAAATAGTACGGCGAGTCACTACTTCACGACGGTGGTTAACAAAACATTTCAACATTTCTTTTAAGTTGAAAAGTTTTGGTTGACCGTTATCCAGTGCCACCATATTAATGCCGAAAGTGGTTTGCAATTGCGTATTAGCATAAAGGTTATTTAGTACAACTTCAGCTACGGCATCACGACGACATTCAATAACAATACGCATACCGTCTTTATCGGATTCATCTCGTAAAGCGGTAATACCTTCGACTTTTTTCTCTTTAACTAAGTCGGCAATCTTTTCAATTAGACGTGCTTTATTTACTTGATAAGGGATCTCACTGACAATAATGGTTTCTTTACCATTTTTATCGGTTTCAATGTCCGCTTTCGAGCGCATATACACTTTGCCACGACCCGTTTTATAAGCATCAATGATGCCCTTACGGCCACTAATTAAAGCTGCCGTAGGGAAATCTGGGCCTGGAATGAATTCCATCAATTCATCAATGGTAATATCTTCATTACTAATATAAGCCAAACAACCATTGATAACTTCAGTTAAGTTGTGAGGAGGAATATTGGTCGCCATACCAACCGCGATACCAGACGCACCATTTACAAGTAAGTTAGGTATTTTAGTCGGCATAACAGCCGGAATTTGCTCCGTACCATCATAGTTAGACACATAATCAACGGTGTCTTTATCTAAATCGGCCAATAGCTCATGAGCAATTTTGGCCATCCGCACTTCGGTATAACGCATTGCGGCTGCTGAATCGCCATCAATTGAACCAAAGTTTCCTTGCCCATCAACTAACATGTAACGTAAAGAAAAAGGCTGCGCCATACGGACTATAGTGTCATAAACCGCACTATCACCATGTGGGTGATATTTACCGATTACGTCACCAACCACACGAGCCGATTTCTTATAAGGTTTATTCCAATCATTGCCTAAGACATTCATCGCGAATAATACGCGACGATGTACTGGTTTTAGACCATCACGCACATCTGGAAGAGCACGACCCACAATGACAGACATTGCGTAGTCTAAATATGAACTTCGTAACTCATCTTCGATGTTTACGGGTGTGATCTCTTTAGCTAGATCGCTCATAGAGCCATTATCCCTCTATAGTTTGATCGAATTATTCAGACTTTGACTGAGTATCTTTTGTCTAACAAGTTCACAGCAGAATAAAGTCGAATAATATTGATTCTTATAAGGTTGAAAAATATAACACAAGTTCATCCAGTTCGGCATCACTTTCACTCCCCTTTTCTCAGGTTGTGACTAACATTTATCATCAAGCACACAGAAATCGTAGATTAGGTTTCAACAATGTAGATAAGTGGTTACTTTATAGGCACATTCTACATAATCACGGAGAACAACTGGTGTACAATCTCAACCCGGTTATAATAGTCACTTCTTCAAGGATGCATAACATAGGCAATAATCACTATGACTCAGACACAAAATGTTGATCCCGTTGAAATTCAAAAGTTCGCTGACATGGCGTCACGTTGGTGGGATTTACAGGGTGAATTTAAACCTCTACATCAAATCAATCCCTTGCGGCTGAATTATGTTTTAGAACGATCTAACGGGCTTTTCGGCAAAACCGTACTAGATGTAGGTTGTGGTGGTGGCATTTTAGCTGAGAGCATGGCTCAACAAGGGGCTGTTGTCACTGGGTTAGACATGGGGAAAGAGCCTTTAGAAGTTGCCCGTTTACATGCATTAGAAACGGGAACACAACTCACTTATGTGCAAAGCACGGTAGAAGAACATGCTGACCTGCACCCACATCATTATGATGTGGTCACCTGCATGGAAATGCTTGAACATGTACCCGATCCTTTATCGGTAGTGAAATCCTGCGCCCGTTTAGTTAAACCTGGTGGACATGTGTTTTTCTCTACCCTAAATCGTAATATTAAATCTTACTTATTTGCCATCGTTGGCGCCGAGCAGCTGTTAAAAATTGTTCCATCTGGCACGCATGATCACAATAAGTTTATTCGCCCCTCTGAGCTATTACGTATGATTGATCAGACCGACCTACAAGATCAAGCTATCACTGGGCTACATTATAACCCTCTTACTGATAGTTATCGCTTAGGCCTGAATGTCGATGTAAATTACATTATTCACACCCGCGCTCAATAAACCACTAAGTGATCTCTTTCCGTCGCCAAAAGAGATAAAACCCCATCGGTTTTATCTCTTAAGCCATACGTTGACAGTAAAAAACATCGAACCGTAAACTGGTCGATTGTTTTACCACACACAGTACTTCGCTGAATACTGCAGCAGATATCGGACACTTTAGCAACGGAAAAATACCTTAAGCCAGATCTCATTATCAATTGTAAATTTAGAGAAAAATCAAGCCATTTTTTTTTAGCCTTGATTATGATCAAAGCAATATCCAAAGCTAGATTTTTTACGGTTAAATATGCTCTTTGATTGTCGGTTAGCAATTACTAACTGTTTTTTTTGAGTACTCAGGTTATCCACAATTTGTGCACTTATCTCAACTTGCAATCATGCTCAGATAGCACTATCTTGTAATCCAATCACTGATAGCACCCCATATATAGTGTTTCACTCACTAAATGTAGGGCAATATTTATTACATCGCCAACGTTTGACTTATAAGAATCATACCAAAACGCGGCTTTTATCAGTTTTCTTAGGGAAATAAAGCAGAATGAACCAACAACTCACCGTCACCAAGCGTGATGGACGCAAAGAGAATATCGATTTAGATAAAATCCATCGCGTCATCGAATGGGCCGCTGAAGGTCTAGACAATGTTTCTGTTTCGCAAGTTGAATTGCGTGCCCACATTCAATTTTATGATGGGATCACCACGTCGGACATTCATGAGACCATCATTAAATCCGCTGCGGATCTTATCTCCGAAGAAACTCCAGATTATCAGTATTTAG
>SLFB01000345.1 GCA_007124475.1 Vibrio sp.
CACCCCAATCACATAGTTTGCCTATGCTCATGGGGATTATGAGAGCCATCCGTGGCTCTCACCAAAGGCCAGCCTACGGCTGTGCAAATTTGTTCCAGACAAATTTGTCGCTCACTTGCCGCCTACCTGCAACTTCAAGTTGTTTGGTTATAGTTGAAGCTTTAGCGGTTCATTCACTCGTTTATCTATGTTTCTGGGGATAAACTCACTGATTACCTAGCAGAAACTCCACGTCGTTTAGGAGTATGGGAAAAATAACACAACTCTTATAACTAAATAACAACAAAAACTAAAGCTTTTATCACGATTTGGAATATAAAATATCCTTTTATTTTCATCATCATAGAAATGATAAGCACTATTCTGGGATATCACTAAAGGCTTATCCACAGAGGTAGTTAGCTTGGACGATGGTTAAAATTGGACTGTGGTTAAAATTGGACTATGGCTAAAACGGCAGGCTTTATGGTTATGATTGCTGTAAGGTTTAATTGACACAACAATACGACCTGGTTTCAGGCCGTGTTTTTATACCTTTGCGAATGAAAGTTGCAGAATAGTCGGGTACGTGCGCTCCCCAATCACATAACCTGTCTATGTTCATGGGGATGAACTCACTTACCGCCTACCTGCCACTGCACATTGTTTGGGTAGGAGATTGCAAAACGAGCGATAACCGTTAAAACTCGTATTTCGCCGTGATTGCAAAGTGACGTTTCGGCTGAGTTTTCGATTTATCTTCACTGGTTAAACTACGTGCCGTATTCCAGTCGTAATATTCTTCATTGGTCGCGTTAAATATCCCTGCTCTTAATGTTAAATCACGAATCGGCTGGTAATACGCTGTAAGATCGACAACGGTAGCAGCACCGATTGGTGGGGTTTCGCCACTAATATCACGTGATTTTTTCTTAGCCGTGTAGTTTAAATTAACGGCGGCTCCCCAGTTGTCTATAGAATCATAACGGACACCAAACACCGTATTCCAAGGGCTAACACTATTTAATGGATTACTTTGCGCATCTTCACCCTCAGTATACGCTGCCGCTATATGCGAGCTAAAACCATCAATCGGCATAAAGCCATTCCAAGAGAGCTGATTAGAAAATTCAACCCCTTTGATAGTGGCTTTATCAATATTAATCGATTGGAAAACTGCATCTCGAGTTCTTATACTACCGGAAACGATTTGTCGGTCGATAAAGTTATCGAAATCGCTGTAAAATAGAGAGATTTCATTTTTAACTTGCTCACTGTTATAACGCCAACCTAATTCATATGAAATACTTTCTTCAGACTTTAAGTTCGGATTAGGCTTATTGATATAACCGTGTCTTGGGTTACCAAATGAGTAATACAATTCTTGGAAATCAGGCGCACGAAAACCTTGGCTTACTTGTGCAAATATCCGATGGTTATCATTCAATTTATAAATAGAACCTAATCTCGCGGTTAAAGCGGAATCTGAGTAATCTTTATATTCACTGGCAGGGTTTCCACTTGGGTTAGCACTGGTATCCCCTGGGCTAGTTTCAAAGTGATCAAATCTGAGTCCTGGTGTAATGATGAAATTACCGAAACCAATTTCATCTTGTACAAACAAGCCATAACGTGTTTCAGAAGCATTTGGCATGTAATACAGAGTTTGATCACTCCCTACAGTATTATATTCCTCGTTAGTATTTTTGATGTCTTTGTTTGAAAATGAAATACCATAAACTAAATAATGCTCGGTATTAGCAAGATCAAACACTTTATCGAATTGGCCATCAAATTGAAGGCCTTTATCTGAATAGAGATAATCTTTCTTTTGTTTATTGCCGTTACGAGTGCTGGTACGCTCAGTGATCCCGGTTTCTTCTTTACTCATCCAGTCAAGCTGCCAAGTAACCCTGTCAGCAAATGCCAAATCAGCTTCCCAAATGTGCTTGAACCCAATTTGATACTGCTCGGTTTTATCAACCCCTGAGCCATCTTTAAAGTTATTATATTCTAGCGTATCGATATCATTTTTATTGTGCAAAAGATTAGCGGTAAATTGCAAACGATGGTTAGGATTTGCTTGATAGTGAAGCTTAAATAATAAGCTGTTAGATTGATTCTTTTCTTTGTCTGTATCACCAAAGTTATTTACTTCTTTACCATCTCGACGAGTAAAGGCAAGTAAAGACTCAACATTACCGGTTTTATTCGCTAAGGCAACGGACTCGCTGAAAGTCTTAGTCGCTGAGTGATAGTTTAGTTTCGCATAACCAGCAAACTCACGACCTTGTAAAATATCAGCGGGATCTTTGGTTTCAAAGGCCACAATACCACCAATGGCATCAGAACCTTGTAACGATGAGGCGGCACCTTTCACAACTTCAACCGATTTAATCATATCGGTATCAATATCAATCCCAGATGAATTCAAAAAAGTCCCACCTGAATCAAATTGACTGGGTTGTGCGACCCCATCAACAATGACTTTAATTCGGTTGCCTTCAATACCACGTATGTTTATACCTTGTACGCCTTGTCGCGGGTTTTTTGTCAGAGTGACACCTGGTGTATATTGAAACAAGCTTTCCAGATATGTAGCCATATTTTGTTCGATATCACTATCGGTAATCACTGTAACTGAAGCAGCGGTATCAATGACTTGGCTGTTAACACGGGTTGCAGATACAAGGATATCGTCAAAAATCGTTGACTCTTGAGCTTGTGCAGTAACAGTAAGCGCACATAGTATTGAAGCGGAAAGAAACGTTCTGTTGTACATTTTACTACCTTAAATCCATAAAAGGGCGATAATCGACGTCAATCATATTGGATGCTAATGATAATTACTATCATTCGTATAATGAAAATTAGTGATTGAATTGAAACCTTTGGTAATAAAAATAGATATAACCCTTTATAATCAGATAGATAAAAACAGATCGTGTTATTTCACAAAAGTGTTATAAAAAATGAACAACGTGATACAAATCACAATATTAGTTCATAAAGCAGCGCCTGTTACTCCTTGCCGCGAGGGTATCGGCTTCTCAGGTAGAATAACTACATTTCAAAGCCTCTGCCTTGTATAAAGAGGCCACAAACTGCTGCAAAAATCAGTTCGAAAGGTGAACAGACCCTAGGTAAAAACCATCATTATCACTATACTTAAGAACAGATTAACTCTTTTTTATCAATCTATACCCAAACCACTTGGAGTTACCGCTAGGCGGCAAGAAGGTGAAAAATTTATCTGGAACAATTTGAACCGCCGTCGGCTGGCTTTTGATGGGAGCTAAGGATAAATCTCATGTTCTCCATGAGCAGAGCAAATAGCAAGGCAATGTGATTGGGGTGGACGAACGTAACCAACACCGCTACCGCTTCAAATAGGAAAGGTATACTCAACCTACTCAACTAGAAGGCATCCTTACCATGTCGATAAAACACAAGACAATTTTCGGTGTGATCATCATTCAACTCATTGTTTTGTGTCTTGCTATTTATGTCTCCAATCAATCTTTCAAAGCTTTTACCGCAGAAGCGATCAGTCAAAGGGCTCTGGATACCAAAACCGTCTTTACTAGCCTTATCACCGATGCGGTTAGCCGACAAGATCTATCAACGATCACTAAAGCGGCTGAAACATTTTATCAAAACTCGAATTTATCCTACATCGTTATTAATGATACTTTCCTAGGTAACTGGCTAACGCTTGGAGACTATAAAACATTTGAAGAATTAAATATTAATAAACACACTTCAACACCCCAAAGTAATAAAACCTACCCATTGACTGAAGTTATTTATGATGGGGATAAAATATTGGCTGTTATTTATTTAGGATTTGACACCTCCTCATTTGCTGAATTAAAAAGTTCAGCCAACAATAAAATGACATATTACTTCTCTGCTGCTATGATATTAAGCTTTATTTTATCGTGGATGCTCGGAAAAAACCTAACCAACAGGTTATCACAATTAAAAAATGTCACCGCCAGAATTGCTTTTGGTGATAGAAATATAAAAATTGTGGTAAGAAGCAATGATGAAATCGATACTGTGCTTTCTTCTTATCAGAAGATGATCAAATCATTAAAAAAATATGAAGAAAACATTCAAAAAACCCAAGAGGAACTGAGAAACATCAATCAAAACTTAGAGAGAAAAGTACAAGAAAGAACGTTAAGCTTGGTTGAAAAAAACCACCATCTTGAAACCCTTAATCTTGAACTTATAGAAACCAAAGATAAACTAATTGAAGCTGAAAAAATAATTTCCATGAACACCTTAGCGGCTGGATTTGCCCATGAGATTAACAATCCAATCGCTGCCGTTAAAAGTCAAATCCAATTGATCCGTGACGATTTAAACCAGCTTGAGCGTTGGGAACAACAGATAAATGCAATAGCAAAAGAGAATGGCTTACTAACTGTTATTGAGCAAATCAATCAGACTATTAATATTGATGACATCAAACAGGGCATTAAAGAGAGTATTGAAGATGCCTTAAGTGGGGTCAAAAAAATTACCGATGTTATCGAAAGTGTTCAGTTTTGCAAATTAGAAGCACATCATCAGCACACAGAGATCAATATTATTGAGTTAATCAATCAAGCCATCAAGATTGATGATATTATTCCGTATATCAATACTCATTATGAACCCGACAGTTTTATTCCTGTTTTTGGTTCCTCTGTTGACTTGCATAAGGTATTGAATGGCTTGCTGTTAAATGCCTATCAAGCTGCTACGGATACATCATTCAAAATTGATATTTACTGCTATCAACAAGATAAGAATATAGAAATCGTTATTAAAGATACCGGTAAAGGAATGAATGAACAGCAGCTCAAACAAGCTTTTGATCCATTTTATACCACGTTACCGGTTGGTAAGGGATTAGGCTTAGGTTTAACCCAAGCCTATAGCATTATAAAAGAACATCATGGTCAGATAGAGATCACGAGTGAACGAGGACAATGGACACAGGTTTATCTATCTTTACCCATTGTCAAAGATTGCTAACCAATATAGACGGCTATCGGCATATTAGTTGTCTCTTCAATTTCTAGCAATTTTTTTAGTAAGGTTGCATTAATTTGATTACCTGCCGTTAACATTAAGCTACCATTAGGTAAATAAATATCTCGTTTAATAATTGTGCCTGGCTTTATCTCACTCAAGCTCACACACAATTCAACCCCCTCATCAGCCAGTCGAACATTGGTTATCACTTTAATAAAACACTCGACAACCATAGGGTCATATAAAGTTTCGGCATGTTCAGCTAAATAACGCTGCGCACTTTTAGTATGCATACGTCTTGGGTTTCTTTGCGCGGCAACAAAATAATCGTAATCTTTAACTACCTTAATGATTCTCGACCCTATTGGGATTTCTTCACCTTTTAAATGATCCGGTTTACCCGTACCATCATAATGCTCGTCTTGATGACGAACTATCTCAACCAAAGGAGCGAAACGCTTAATTCTAGAAATTATTTCAGCTCCCATTACAGGATTGACGTAAGGAGTTGCGAGCATTTGCTCATCAACCGTCGGTTTGGTGTTATTCGTTGCCTTATCATCGGTGATTAAGCCAATTTGATGCATAAGCCCGCACAAGTACACTTGGTTCGCTATCCCGGAAGACAAACCTAATTGCGTAGCGACTAATTTTGATTGACTGGCCACCCGTTCATTTTGTTCACTTTCCATTCCGGTTCGAAACTGAATGATCGCAGTCATCATGGATAAAATATCTTGAAATGTTTGATTGCGCAGCTGTAAAGAATGATTCAGTTTTTTATTCGTTTGTTGTAGCTCTTGGGTTCTCTGAGATATCTTTTCTTCTAATTCTTGATTAAAATTTTCAAGGCGTAGATTTTGCTCTTCTAATTGAGCATTCATTTTATCTAGCTGCTCTGCTCGCTCTGATAATTGTTGAGTTAATTCCGCTTTTTCTTGAGTTAATCGATAAAACTCAGCGGCCTTACCGACAATTAATTTTAAGTTTTCATTATCCCACGGCTTACTCAAGTAGGTATGAATCCCTCCCTCATTAACCGCTTTCACCGTAGATTGTATATCAGCGTAACCGGTTAATAATAAGCGTACAGAGTCTGGATAGATGGCTCGAGCTTTTTCTAAAAATTCAGCGCCATCCATTTCTGGCATCCGCATATCAGAAATGATCAAGGCGATCGGGTTTTCGGCCAAATACGCTAGCGCATCATGACCGTTATCAAAGCTAACGATCTGATATTCGCTACGTAATACACGTGTTAAAGCTTTTAAGATATCAGCTTCATCATCAAGTAATAACAGTGGCAGCTTATTATCGGTCATACTTAATCCTTACTCTGTCCATCTAAAACCGCATCATTTGGCTGCTTTATTGGCAGTTTAATGATAAACGTCGTACCTTTACCCTTTTCGCTTTCAACTTCAATGAGCCCTTTATGCTTATTAATTATCCCATAAGAAACGGATAAACCGAGCCCAGTACCAGAACCAACCGGTTTAGTGGTAAAAAATGGATCAAATATTTTTTCTTTTATATCAGCAGGAATACCTGAGCCATTATCTTTAATCATAATGATTGCAAAACCATCACTGTCTTTTAGAGTAATATCAATGATACCTTCACCTTCTATCGCTTGCTTGGCATTAACTAAGAGGTTAAGCAATACTTGATTAATTTGCATCGGCTGACAATAAACTTCTGGCATTGCCGGTTGATAATGTTTAACCACCTCAATATTATATTTAATCTCGTTACTAATGATTTTTAATGTCGATTCAATACAATTTTCTAGCGAAGCATAGGTCCATTCCGAGCGATCCATGTGCGAGAACTCTTTTAAATTTTTAACAATCTCCATTACTCTTGCTGTGCCATCTAGAGATTCACCAATCAAATCTTTAGTATCATCCAAAATAAAATCTAGCTGGGTCTCTGTGAGTAACTGTGTAAATTGCTGTTTTACCTCTGCTGATGCTGAACTATCAATTAAAGATTTGGTTTTTTCAATCATGGAAAATAAATCATCAAAATAGCTTTTTAAGCTTTGCAAGTTGGAAGTAATAAAACCAACCGGATTATTGATTTCATGAGCAATACCCGCTGATAACTGACCAATTGAGGCCATTTTTTCAGACTGGATCAATTGTCCTTTTGCATCTTCTAACTTTTTAATCAGTTCTTTCTGAGCAACATGCTCTTGCTCTAAGCGTTTGGAAATTTGTTTTAACTCAAGTTGCTGCGCCGCTTGAGTCGTCACATCGTAAATACACAGACAGACATGTTCAATTGAGCCGTCTTCGCTATGAATAGGAATCACCTCAAGATCTTGAAACATTTGCTCTTCTTGCCCAGAAACCGGACGAGAACTTTTAAATGGCAAGATATGTGGTTTTTGTTCCCAACTGCCAAAACTCGACGATTCAATGATCAAAGCCGTATCAATTTTCCGTTTTAAGTATTCAGCGCAATCGGGAAATAGTTTAAGGATATCTTGGCCTGTAATATTAGGGCAATCGTGAATAACTCGAGATTGAAAATAATCGTTGGCTTTCACAATGACATAGTCATTACGCACAATACATAGAGCGAAAGATAATTGATCCAGCAGATCAGACAGCAGCAAGCGACTTTTGGCCATAACTCCCCCTTACATGAGTTCATCCAAATGCTGCATCACTTGATCAAGCTCTTTGTCTGCAAAACAAATCACCGTTTTGGCCGTAAATGATGCCTTTTCGATAAGGAATGACGTTTCTAAAATCAAAGATAAACGCCACATGGTGATGGGAAGTGGCTGCGCATGGGGAGAAAATATCACCGGCGGCTGTATTTTCGTTTTTAAATCTATCTGTTGACATAATCCTTTCAAACTTGCTCCAGACAAAATATTGGCGATATCTAAAATGCTTTCTTCTTGGCCAATTGAACCTTTGGGCAAACCTTTCGCTTGATTCAAATCGTCAACAATAGTACTGAATCCTTCACGACTGATTAAAGTGATCAACTCACCATCGATATCACCATAAAACGACTGTCGAGTGTAGTAATAATCAACATAAGCACCAAGAGCATCAATATCTTCCTGACTAGCAACACGAATGTTCGGTACAGAAATAGTGACATGCAGATTGAGCAAAGTGGCTAACTTGCTCGCCGCTCTGCCCATGGAAATATTCATAAATTCTTGTAAGGCATCTTTATGATCTTCGGTAAATTCTACTTTCATAATAATCCAGCCTCATGTAAGGTTTTTTCGAGTAATTGAGGGTCTAGAGGCTTTTGTAAAAACTCTACGGCTCCTAATTGTTTTACGCGTTGCTGAACCAAAGGCTGAATATCAGCACTAATAACGATAACAATAGATTTAGCATCAATCTCATGCAGAATTTCTAATACCTGCATTCCGTCCATTTCTGGCATCGTCAGATCTAAAAACATAACTTCAGCCAGCCCATTTCGATAATTAAGCAGCGCTTCTTTACCATTAACGGCCTCATGAATTTCAACATCCCAGCCTTCTGGTATTGCTCTTATTACTGACTTGCGTGACATTTTTGAGTCATCTGCAACCGTTAGCTTGATGGGCATATTTACTCTCCTTATAAAAATCGACGATTAATTTTGAAACACTTATCACCAATACCATCTGACCTACTAGGGTCTGTTGACCATTATCCAGTCACTATTAAGTACCTACCTCTTGCGCCAAATGCTTTTGTAGGATGTTTTTAATTAACTCAGGCTCCTGGGCTATCCTATTCGGCCAATCCGCTAACGCGTGCTGCTGCAACTCATTAGCTAAGTTGGATATATAAGCTAACTGTTCCA
>SLFB01000294.1 GCA_007124475.1 Vibrio sp.
CTTTGGCCTTGCCTATAACACGGACAATTATGACAAAGTGAAACGTGACCATCATGTTATTACACTCAATGATGCAGAATCTAAAGATTGTGCTACGACATTGCGTGAAGCATTTGCGATTTATCAAGACGTTTGGCTAGTAGGAGACTGCTTTATCCTCGGGTCTTTAGATGCACGTAATGGTCGTTCTTTAGTGGTAGAAAACGGTTTATTTGCGACTTCTGGAGCTCATTTATATGGCGGCGCATTTTTCCAGATGATTGATACCTCATTAGCTAAGTTTGCTGATCCAGATAAATTATCGAAAGCTTGGCAACAAGCACCGTTTCGCGGTGATATAGAACGTTTTTTAACGGATAAAACTGTGTTTGTTGATAGCGGTGCTTTTCGACCGGATGGGGGGATGGTGTTTGATGCTGACGGCATGGATGTAGTAATTAATGGGGCGCTTGATTTGCAGTTCCAATCGAATAAGCAATCAGATCAGCGTTCGCAAACCATTTCATTACAACAGGGGAGTTGGCATGGTTACTAAACAAAGGGGTTTTAGCCTAATTGAAGTGATGTTTGCCTTTGCAATCATTGGTATCAGTGCATTGGGGCTAGTTAAATTACAAACCTATATGGAGCAACGGGCAGATTTTGCGCAGCATAGTGTTACAGCCCTTAACCTTGCTGAGCAAAAATTGGAATGGTTTCGTACTCGCGGAGCTTCAGCCGCCACATCTAGCTTAGTGGCCAATTATCCCGCTGATTTTACTGATAATGGGGCAGAGACCATTGATGATTTCTATACCTTAGAGTGGCGATTTCCATCAGCGCAATTATCTGGCGCGCTACAAACGGTTGAGGTTGAAGCCACTTGGAAAGACAGGTATGGCAAAGATCAATCTGTACAACTCAAAACGATGATTTCCCAACACAGCGAGTTCGATTGAAAGAGTGCAAATTTCCTTTCTTTATCTCTTATGCTTGACGCTGGCATTAATATTGGCGGCATTGGTTTGTTTCAAGTTGCAAGGGCATATTCTTGCGACTTGAAGCTACAACGCCAAGTTATTTAGCTCTATATCAGAAAAATGTAATCAATTAACCAGTAATTCGGTGGGGTTGCTGGTTAATTGTGGGTTGACTGTATGAAGGTTGTGTTAGTATTGTGCAAGGTGTTTCTAAATGTGTCTGTAGAGCAGTAACCTTGTGCACCATGGTTACTGGTTTTATAGAATTAAACATTAAACCATCATTAAGCACAGATCGGAGATAAGTTATCTTTATTTTCAGTATTTATAGGTTCTCTCTTTTCTGACGCTCTAATTCAATAAACACAACATTTACTGGAAATAACTGATGAGTAACCAAGCGGTGCAATCAGCACCACAGCCCGTTAGTCGTATGGATCGCTTTTTAAATCTCATTGAGCGGGCTGGCAATAAAATTCCTGATCCGGCCATTTTGTTCTTCTGGGCTCTGATCATTGTCTGGGTCGCTTCGGCGCTGTTATCACAGGCAAGCTTTGATTTAATTAATCCTCGCACTGGCGAAGCGCTGCAAGTTAATAATTTATTAACGGGCACAGAATTAGCTAACTTTTTGGCCAATATGGTGACAACCTTTACCAGTTTTGCTCCATTAGGTATTGTACTCGTAGCGATGCTTGGGGTTGGTGTTGCTGATTCTTCAGGCTTTATTACTACTGGCTTGAAAAAAATGCTCAATGTTACGCCAGCTCAGTTATTAACGCCGATGTTAATTTTGGTCGCGATTGTCTCTCATACGGCAGCTGATGCGGGTTATGTACTGGTTATTCCATTGGGTGGTATTATTTTCCATGCTGCTGGCCGTCATCCACTGGCTGGTATTGCCGCGGCTTTTGCTGGGGTATCCGGTGGTTTTGCCGCGAACTTCGTCCCTTCAGGGATTGATCCACTACTTGCCGGTTTTACCCAAACCGCAGCGCAGGTTCTGGACTCTACCTATCAGGTTAACCCGCTTTCCAATATCTTCTTTACCGGATTATCATCGATGCTGATCGTCTGTATCGGTTGGTATGTGACGGAGAAAATCATTGAACCTCGCCTCAATAGCATGCCGATTGATGAAGATGCAGAAACAGCCCCAGATTTAGGATCATTTTCCGCTATTGAGTCTAAGGCGTTTCGTTATGCTGGTGGTGCAATGTTAGCTGGTATTGGCTTGCTGATCGCAGCTTTATGGCCAGAAACGTCAGCGCTGCGTTCTCCTGAAGGAGAATTGACCGCTTTTTCTGCGCCTGTGATGCGCTCTATTGTCCCGTTGATTTTTATCTTATTTATTATTCCCGGCATTGTTTACGGACGAGTTTCAGGCACGTTTAAAACCAATAATGATGTCATCAAAGCCATGTCTTCCACTATGTCGACCATGGGCGCTTATATCGTCATGGCGTTTTTCTGCGCGCAATTTTTAGCCGCCTTTAGCCAATCCAACATCGGTACTATGCTGGCACTGTATGGCGCGGAAGGGCTAAAAGCGATGAACTTACCCGGACAAGCAACCGTTGTTGGGATGATTTTATTGACCGCGATGGTGAACTTGTTGATAGGTTCTTCATCGGCAAAATGGGCATTAATTGGTCCAATTTTAGTGCCGATGTTAATGGCGGTGGGCATTTCACCTGAGTTGTCGCAAGCAGCCTATCGGGTGGGTGATTCGGTGTCGAATATCATTTCACCTTTGATGGTCTTCTTCCCATTAGTGGTAGTATATTGTCAGCGCTATGTGAAAGGAGCGGGGATTGGCACTCTAGCGTCATTAATGATGCCGTACTCCATTGCTATGTTGATTGGTTGGACAATTTTCCTATTAGCCTATTGGGCACTGGGTATTCCTCTGGGTATTCAAGCGCCTTATACCTACTCATTATAAGTTGGCTGACCCTTGTCATTGAAGTTGCAGGGGTGTTGACTACGTTCGTTCACCCCAATCACATAGTCTGTCGTTACTATCAAAGATCTTATCGTGGGTTAAGTGTGTTGTTCAAAAAATCTCTCACATCATATGAGAGATTGATGTAAAAAAACCGCCCATTATGTGGGCGGTTTTTTTAGTCTTCTAACTCAGCTAAGCACATTTCATCGTAGATTTGCTTAACCCAAGTGGTCACACGTTGTTCGGTAAGTTCAGGTTGACGATCTTCGTCAATACATAAACCGATAAAGTGCTTATCATCAACTAGGGCTTTAGAGGCTTCAAACTCATAACCTTCAGTAGGCCAGTGACCTATGATGGTAGCTCCTTTTGCTTCGATGATATCGCGTACTGTCCCCATAGCGTCACAGAAGTATTCAGCATAATCTTCTTGATCACCACAGCCAAAGATAGCGACCAATTTGGTCGAAAAATCAATCGCTTCTAGTTCAGGGAAAAAGTCATCCCAATCACACTGTGCTTCACCATAGTACCAAGTTGGGATACCAAGTAGTAAAAGATCAAAATTATCAATATCCTCTTTACTGCTTTTGGCGATATCTTGTACGTGAACCAGTTGTTTGCCGAGTTGGTTTTGAATCATTTTCGCAATAGCTTCGGTGTTACCTGTATCGCTACCGAAAAAGATACCTACACTTGCCATAAAGTTTTCACCTTTGATTGAATCTGCTTGCGCGAACTATACCACTGTTATTCATTAAAGTTAATCCACCTATTGACTTTCCAGTTTCCATGAAATTCTTATGGATTAAGTACGTTAGAGGATAAATTTACGAATTGCCCGTAGGACCTCAGTGGGTTTCTCTGCATGTAACCAGTGACCAGTATTGGCAATCACATGCGCTTTAGCATGGCTAAATTGTTGTTTAATCGCACTTTGATGTTCAGCCATCAAGTAGTCGGAATCGGCACCTTTAATGAATAAGGTGGGGGTGGCATTAGTCGCAATCGGATCCCAACCAAGAATATTCCAGTAGTTGGCTTTGATCGCCGCGACATTAAAACGCCAGGTCATGACGCTATCTTGACTCACTAATGATTTACCAAGAAATTGACGCACCCCATCCAGCTCAATGTATTGAGCTAAGAGACTCATAACTTCACTACGTGATGAGGGCTTTTGCTCCAAAACTGCATCAAGACCGTCAATGACTTGTTGGTGACGATGCACCTTGTAAGCCACCGGTGCCATATCTAGGATGATTAACTGTTCAACAAGATCAGGAGCGAGGTCAGCTAATTTCATCGCAACCTTGCCGCCCATGGAGTGTCCAATCACGCTCACTTTATTGATGCCAAGGTTGGTCACCAGTTGATCGACATCCCGCGCCATTAACGCATAGTTATGTTCTGATGAATGGAAAGAGAGGCCATGGTTACGTAAATCTATGCTGAGTACTTGATGATCGCGTTTAAGATCTCTGGCAAGTAGCCCTAAATTGTCTAGATTACCGAATAAACCGTGGTTCAGAATGACGGTATGGCCCTCACCTTCGAGTCTGTAATTAAGTAGTGTCGTCATTTTATCTTATTAGTAATGGGTTTAACGATAGAGTATCGGTAAAGATCTCGCTATAATCTTGCAGAGTTTAAACATAGAGATTGTGAAAAGCGAATGAAAACAATTGAGGTTGATGAAGATCTATACCGTTACATTGCTAGTCAAACCCAACATATTGGTGAGAGCGCTTCGGATATTTTACGTCGTCTACTGAAGGTTAGTACTAGTGTGGATACCGCATACTCTACGCCAGTAAGCCATGTTTCTGATGAAGCAAACCAAGGGATTGTAGTTAGTAAAGACGCAGCTAAAGAGACCAAGGTCGATGGCGTTAAAGTCATGCGCTCACTGCTCATATCCGATGAATATGCAGCATTGAAAAAAGCGGTTGATCGTTTCATGATGGTGCTATCAACATTATATCGAATCGATGCCGCCAGTTTTTCTGAGGCGATGATAGTAAAAGGCCGAAAACGTGTTTATTTTGCCGATAATGAAGCGACCTTATTAGCAAATGGACAAACGACGAAGCCAAAAGCGATTCCTAATACGCCTCTGTGGGTCATTACCAACAATAACACTAGCCGTAAGCGGCAGATGGTCGAGCAAGTGATGTTGAAAATGAACTTCCCCGCAGACATTATTGAAAAAATAACCTTATCTATTTAACGTTTCGTGATTGAACACAAAAAGTCTGGTTAAAACCTCATACTAAGCATGTAGAAATGCGTATTATGAGGTTTTTTATATCCTCCCTACTGGAAGCTGCTGCGGTATTGGCGGTGTTCATCGTGGACATTTTTGCCGTTTACCAGCAACTTCTAAGTTGTTTAGGGATATTGAGTATTACTTTTAAAAGGATGTCATTATGGCTATGCACCCTCGTGCAGGACAAAAAGCACAACAACAAGATTTACATAATATTCCGGCTTTAGTTGCTAATTACTATCTTTTACAACCTGATGCGACTAATCCGCAACATAAGGTTGAATTTGGTACTTCCGGCCATAGAGGGTCGGCTGATAAATTTACCTTTAACGAATCGCATATTTTGGCCATAGCCCAAGCGATAGTTGATTTACGTACAGAGCGAGGTACGACAGGGCCTATTTTTGTTGGTAAAGATACTCATGCTTTATCTGAACCCGCATTAAGCAGTGTACTGGAAGTGCTGATTGCCAATCAGGTGGAAGTCATTGTTCAGCAAGATAATGGGTATACACCGACCCCTGGTATCTCTCATGCCATCTTGACTTACAATCGACAGCACGAACATAAAGCAGATGGCATTGTTATTACCCCATCTCATAACCCACCACAAGATGGCGGTATTAAATACAATCCGACTCATGGCGGTCCCGCTGAAGGCGAATTAACCAAGGCGATTGAAAACCGCGCCAATCAATTAATTAGTGATGGCTTACAAGGCATTAAGCGCGTATCGATTGTTGAAGCCAGACAATCACCATTACTGAAACAAGTGGATCTGATTAAACCTTATGTGGACGATCTCGTTAATGTTGTTGATATAGCAGCGATTCAGAAAGCTAAGCTTAAAATAGGGGTCGATCCATTAGGTGGTAGTGGAATTGATTATTGGCGACAAATTGCTCAAAGCTACCATTTAGATTTAACCTTGGTCAGCGAAGCTATTGATCCGTCATTCCAATTTATGTCATTAGACAAAGATGGCGTTGTACGTATGGATTGTTCTTCTCCTTATGCCATGGCTGGATTATTGGCGCTAAAAGACCAATACGATTTAGCGTTTGGTAATGATCCTGATTATGATCGACATGGCATTGTTACTCCACAAGGTTTAATGAATCCAAACCACTTCTTAGCGGTTTGTATTGACTATCTTTATCGGCATCGTTCTGCATGGAACTCGGAAGTAGCAGTAGGAAAAACGTTGGTTTCGAGTGCTATGATCGACAAAGTCGTCGCTGACTTAGGGCGAAATCTGTGTGAAGTGCCCGTTGGATTTAAATGGTTTGTTGATGGATTATACAGTGGCCATTTGGGTTTTGGTGGCGAAGAGAGTGCTGGTGCGTCGTTCTTGCGTCAAGATGGCACCGCTTGGTCAACGGATAAAGATGGTATCATTCTATGCTTACTTGCGGCAGAGATAACCGCGGTGACTGGCAAAAACCCACAGCAATATTATGATCAATTAGCGGCTAAACACGGTGAGTCATTTTATAGTCGTCTTCAGGCAGTTGCTAATGGACCTCAAAAAGCGGTGTTAAGTAAGCTTTCTGCTGAGATGGTTACTGCACAAACCTTGGCGGGAGATGTGATCACGGCACGTTTAACTCATGCTCCTGGCAACGGCGCAGCGATTGGTGGGTTAAAAGTGACGACTGATCATGGCTGGTTTGCTGCTCGTCCGTCGGGAACGGAAGATATTTATAAAATCTATTGCGAAAGTTTTAAAGGCGCTGAGCATTTAAAACAGATAGAACATGAAGCGCAAGAGATTGTTAATCAAGTCTTTAAAAATGCTGGATTATAATTAACTCACTTGCTGGCTACCTACAACGGCAGTTGTTTGGGTAGATTAGAAATTGTCAAAGCAAACGGGGCATGAAGGCGTATTCATGCCCTGTTTTTTATACCCCGCCTTTTATGTCATAGTATTAGGCCATTGGTCGGGCATAATGAACCAAAAGACGCCCGATTGACTTTGGCAGTGAACAAAGCCTGACTCGCTCCCTTGATAAAGTAAGCTATGCTGATCGCGGCCGATTAACCATTGTGGTTTATCTAATTGATATAAAGGTTCGCCAATCAATGACAGCTGATGCTGATAACACCAGTGACCTTGAATTTGTGAAGAGTTAAGTGGATAGCCTAAACATTCCGTAGGGATGGATTCTGGCTCAAATGGGTTGGTATAAAGTCGGCCTTGCATCAGTAGATGCGGCTTAGCATTAGTCCAGAGTGGGTATTGCTGGCTAAATTCGTTACTAGCAGACAAAGCAAGTTGGTGGTTGAGCATATGGCTTAATTTTCGATCAAGCCTATCTTCGGCATTAGGCCCGTACCATTTACCTCGGTGAAGGAGGTAGAATTTTATGGCCACTTCCCAGTGTTCGTATTGTTCTGTTTTACGGTTTTTGGCGATAAAATCAATCGAACCTAATGTTTTGCCCTGCTGATTGAGTTGAATCTCTTCGGAAACCGCATTGTAGCGAGGGCTGGTGGTAAACAGTTGTAAGCATAAATACTGATAAATAAACCCTAGTCGCGGATTACCTTCATACATTGGCCATTTTTTATAAGACGGTAACAGAAAAGGGACTTTAGAGACGATTGGTTCTGAACCCTGAAAAAGGGGAGGAGTGGTCACCACCCATTGCATAAGTTTTTTTATATCCATATTGAATACCATCTACAGTGACTGTGCCATTTTCGACATTTTAGCCTGAAATTGTTATAAACACGTCATAACAATAGTGTAACGGAAGAAAATATGAACAATTTACAACTAGAAGCATTATTAAATAAGATCTTATCTCCAGAATTGATTAAAGATTACTGCCCTAACGGCTTACAAGTTGAGGGTAAGAGTGAAGTAAATAAAATCATTACGGGTGTAACTGCTTCGAAAGCATTGATCGAACAAGCGATTGAGCAACAAGCCGATGCAATTTTGGTTCATCATGGCTACTTTTGGAAAGGTGAACCGGAAGCGATCCGAGGTATGAAAGGCCAACGTTTGCGTCAGCTCATCAAACACGATATCAATTTGTTTGCCTATCACTTACCATTAGATATTCATCCAACCTTAGGAAATAATGCGCAGTTAGCTCAGTTACTGGGTATTGATGTAGAAGGTGGATTAGAAGGGCATGCCCAATCGGTGGCTATGTATGGCAACCTCAGCCGTACTTATTCGGGAGATGAATTTGCCCAGCATGTGCAAACGGTACTTAATCGTCAACCGCTGCATATTGCCCCAGAGCAACAAGATAAAACCATCAAAAAAATTGCTTGGTGTACCGGTGGTGGGCAAGATTATATTGGATTAGCCGCTGAGCAAGGTATGGATGCTTTTATTTCGGGTGAAATCTCTGAGCGTACTACTTATATCGCTCGTGAGTTAAATATTCACTATTTTGCTGCCGGGCACCATGCAACTGAACGTTATGGTGTTAAAGCCTTAGGTGAGTGGTTAAGTCAAGAGCACGGCTTAGCGGTTGAGTTTATCGATATTGATAATCCAGTATAAAAATCAATATCGATACACATAATAGACTTTAAATTTTTACAGATGTAATGGTTTTTGATGTTATTCCCTTCCTACTTGAAGCTGCAGAGGGGCTACGTTCGCTCGCC
>SLFB01000005.1 GCA_007124475.1 Vibrio sp.
ATCAAGCAACTTCTTGGTTAAGCTGCGCTGAGCGTTTACGCTTGCGATATTTAGGATGGGTAATAGGAATGGCAGACAGTAAGGTCTTGGTATAGTCATTTTGCGGATTGGCGTACACTTCAACCGCGCTGCCTTCTTCCACCACCTTACCAAAATACATCACGGCAACCTTATCAGAGACATGCTTGACTACCGATAAATCGTGAGAGATAAAAATAATCGCTAAGTTCATCTCTTGTTGTAATTCTAGCAATAAGTTTAAGATTTGTGCTTGTACGGAAACATCTAAAGCTGATACTGATTCATCACAAATCAATAGTTTAGGCTTTAGCGCTATCGCACGAGCAATCCCAATCCGCTGCCGCTGACCACCCGAAAATTCATGGGGGTAACGCGTCACTGAGCTTTCCGGCAAGCCCACTTTCACCAACAGCTCTTTTACCCACTGTTTGCGCTGATCCGGCGTGCCGATATTATGGATAATAAATGGCTCTTCGAGGATCATACCTATGGTATGACGCTGATTGAGTGACTCCATAGGGTCTTGAAACACGATTTGCATTTCTTTGCGTAATGGCCGCATTTGCTTAGCGGTCAACTTGGTAATATCTTGCCCTTCGAAAAAGATTGAGCCAGACGTTGGTTCATAGAGCTTTAAAATGGTCCGCCCTAAGGTGCTTTTACCACAACCGGATTCACCGACTAACCCTAAGGTTTCCCCTTGCTTAACCGAAAGGCTAACCCCATCCACCGCTTTGATGGTATAGCCTTTGCGAAAGATCCCTTTCCCAGACACAAAATGCTGTTTGAGGTTCTCAATTCTCAATACTTCCTGAGTCATGTGAGCTCCTTATTGATGGCTTGCAGTGGCAAACATTGCCGGGTCAATGGGTTTAATATCTATCAGCTGTTTTGGCTGACTGTCTAAATCAGGCATTAGGCCCAGCAAACGCTCGGTATAGGGATGCTGCGGATGGTCAAACAGCTGGAATACATCGGCCTGCTCGACAATACGCCCGCCATACATTACCGCCACGTCATCGCACACTTCAGCCACAACACCTAAATCATGGGTGATGAAGATCATCGCCATCCCGGTTTCCTGTTGCAATTCATTCATCAATTCAAGAATGGAAGCCTGTACGGTAACATCTAGGGCGGTGGTCGGTTCATCACAAATTAAGATGTCCGGCTTACAAGCCAACGCCATGGCAATCATCACTCGCTGGCGCATGCCGCCAGACAAGTTATGCGGATATTCATGTAGCCGTTTTTCTGGTAACGGAATACGCACCTTAGTTAACATTTCTAGCGCATAAGCGTATCGGTCACGTTTCGATAACTCAGGGCGGTGCAGCTCTAGCACTTCATTAAGTTGGCGACCAATGGTATGGACCGGGTTAAGTGCGGTCATCGGATCTTGAAAGATAATCGAGATGCGATCACCACGCATGGCATACATTTGCTCAGCCGGTAAAGTGACTAAGTCTTGACCACGATACAGGACCTGGCCGTTAACAACTTGACCATAAGGCTTAGGTAATAAGCCCATGATCGCCATTGAGGTGACACTTTTGCCACTGCCTGACTCCCCGACTAAGCCTAGTGTGCGTCCCGCACGGACGTCAAAATTGACGCCGTGCAAGACTTTTACCACACCCTCATCACTACTAAACGCGACTTCCAGATCTTTCACCTGAAGAATGACATCTTGCTGCATCATCAATCCTTAACGCTTAAATGTATCGTCAATCACCACTACTGGCTCGAAGCTCTTACGGGCACGCATCGCTTGTTGCGTTTCTTGTTGCTTGTCTAAATCAATCCAATATGTCCCAAGCCCAAGTGCGCCACCGGTGGTAAAAAGGGCATCCGTTTGACGTGTCATTGCTGGCTCAGGGTACTTTAACCAACGCCAGTAACCCGCACGGGTATAAGGCACCATATAGCCAGGGACGATAACATAAGCATCACCGATCAATCTTTGAATTTGATGTGAGTAGGCATGCTTCTTATCAAGGTCAAATTCGGTTTGATAAGCCATGATCAACTCATCCAGTTTTGGCGTGCTGTAATTGGTGTGGTTGTTGGTTTGCGGTTGATTGGCGTTATCGGAGTGGAAATATTCCCAATAAGCCGGAACTTCCGACGTCCCCATAGTCAGATAAGCCAATTGGTGTCTTTTCTCTAAAATAGACTTAAACGCCGATGAGCCATCCACTAAATTTAGTTGTAATTCAAGCCCTGCTAATCTTGCTTGTTCACGTAAGTAAGCAATGCGTGGTGTGTGATGTGGTGCGCCATAAGTAATCGCAAAGCTGAGGCGCTGCCCTTGTTGGTTAACCCGAATACCATCCGCCCCTAAACGGTCAAAGCCAGCAGCAGTAAAATACTCAATCGCTTTAGCAACATCAAAGGCCGGAGGGGTAGCATCCGGTAAACTGTATTGACCATGACCAGTTCCCATACCATGTGGCTTACGCACATAATCACCACGCGTGACATTTTCAATCAAACCATCAAAGTCGGTGGCATAGGTGATACCTTTGCGGACACGAATGTCATCCAGCAAGGGCACCGATACGTTCATCCATAAACCACCAGCGCCTTGCGGCAATTCATTATAACCCCAAAACTTTTCAATATAGCCGCGCTGATAAGGCTGACCATTCGACTTATCGTGCCACAGATCGGGCAAAATTAATGGAAAAGCGTCAATATCACCCCGCTCAAAATGGCGCTGAGCAATGTCATTATCTCGAATGACGTTAATGCGAATTTGTTCAACGTTATAACGGTTTTGGTAGTATTTATTACTGTATCCCCACCAATCTTGGCCAACATGATTAAAAGTGACACTTCGGCCTCTTCTTACTTCATCAAGATAGTAGGCGTTAGTCGTTGGCTCGGCAGCAAAATTATATTTACGTACGAAATTATCATGCACGCCATCGCCATTTTCATCCACTTCTGGATTGGCATAAAAGTGAGCAGGGCGAGGACGTAAACCACCTAAGGTGTAAAGCAGATCTTCTTCATTACGTTCTATTTTGCTCACGACAGCAAAGGTATGCTCATCGATTTTAATCACCTGATCGATCATATTGGTGTAATACTCGTTATACCAAGGGGCAACAATGTCGCGTGAACGGTAAAACTGCAGCATAAAGACAAAATCATCCGCCGTCACAGGATGACCATCAGACCATTGTGCCTGAGGGTTAAGGCGAAAATACATCGTCTTATTATCACCGGCAAAAGCCCAATAATTAGCAAGAGATGGGATCCAAGCGGCAGTGTTAGGATGACGCTCAACCAAACCCGGCGTATGGTCGAGGAAAAAAGCCCGTAACCCTGAGTTAGAATCTGGGCCAACGCTGCGCAACGTTTGCGGGAAGCTCTGGATATAAGTGCGATAGACACCGCCAAATTGTGCATCAGGTGAAGCAAACAATGGCTCATCCCAATTGGTTTGCCAGTCAAGATCCTCAGGCAAACCCGTTGCACTGGCATAGCCACTGAACCAAGTCAGGGCCGCGGCAAGTAACAGTCTTTTTTTCATAATCTAAATCCTTTTATTCTCTACAGCACAGTGGAGCATAAACACCCCACCTAGCGATTTATCCATTAGACATAACGCGTGAGTTTTTTCGGGTCAAAGGCCGCTCGAATGGCTTCACCAATAAAGGTCACCATGATCAGCACCAAAACAATGGCACTCACTACCGAAGCGACAATCCAAGGTGAATTAAGGTTTGATTTACCTTGTTGTAATAACTCTCCCCAGCTCGGGGTGGGTGGCATCAGACCTAAACCTAGGTAGTCCAAAGCCGTCAGTGCGGTGATATTAGCAGCGATAGTAAATGGCGCTAACGTGACGATCATAACCATAGTATTTGGCAAAATATGTTGGAATAAGATCCGTGCGGTCGATGCGCCTAACGCTTTAGCCGCCATGACGTATTCACGTGCCGATTCTTTGTAAGTCATGGTACGCATATACCATGTCATCCCCATCCAGCTAAACAACACATTGATAGCGACAAATAAGAAGAAAGTGGGCTGCATAATCGAAACTAAAATCATGATCACGTATAAAAATGGCACCATGGACCAAATCTCAATCACCCGCTGCACAAAGAGGTCAAACTTACCGCCCCAATAGCCCATCGCACAGCCAATCGCGGTACCAATAGCATAAGAGGTGATCATGGTTAATAGTGCAAAGCCCATCGCAATTCGAAAGCCATACACTAGACGAGCCAGGATATCGCGGCCAATAACGTCCGTTCCCAAATAGTGCTTATCGGCGAAGCTGGGAGCGGTGGGCGGAAAACCGGCTGAGAAATCTTGCTCATAGGGGTTCCAAGGCACTAAAGGCATGATCACAAAGTTACCATTATTTTGCTGAGCAAATTCTTGCTGCAACAAACGATAATTGGTTTCTCCAGCCAGAGGTTGACCAAACTCACTAGCCATTCTTACTTGGCTAACCACCGGAAAGTAATAATTGCCATCATAACGTACCACCAGAGCTTTGCTGTTGATCAAGAGTTCAGCAAAGACTGAGAGGATCAGTAGCGATGCCAAGATAAGAAACGACCAATAGCCGCGCTTGATGGATTTAAAGTTTTTAATTTTTTTCTGAGTGAGAGGACTTAGCGTCATGAGATTAGGCTCCAAATCTTACACGTGGGTCAACCAAAGCCACGCAAATATCTGACAAGATATTGCCTAACAGTAGCAACACCGCATTAATGGCAACGATACCCATTACCACGGGATAATCTCGTTCCATAATGGATTCATAACCGAGAAGACCAATACCATCGATATTAAAAATAACTTCAATCAAGAATGCGCCACTCATAAAAAACAGTAACGAGTTACCAAAATGGCTAGCGATCGGAATCAAACTATTGCGTAGGGCGTGCTTACGTACTGCGGTTTTGAATGGCAAACCTTTGGCGATGGCGGTACGAATATAATCCGAGGAAAGGTTCTCCATCAGGTTATTTTTCATCGTCAAGGTTAACGTGGCAAAGTCACCAATCAAATAACAAACCAAAGGTAAAGCGGCATGCCACATGATGTCTTTTACTCGAGGCCAGAGCGTATCGTAGTCACGAAACTCATCACTGACGAAGCCCCCCATAGGAAACCATTCTAAATGATAGGAAAACAAGGTAATCAGCAAAACACCAACCACATAACCTGGCAGCGCGTAACCAATAAAAATTAAAATCGAAGAGCTTGAGTCAAACACGGAGCCATGTTTGAGCGCTTTGTAATAACCAAGGGGAATAGAGATAAAGTAACTAATAAAGAAGGTCATGCCCCCATAAAAGAGAGAGACCGGCATACGCTCAGCAATCATCTCAGTGACCGGTTGGTAGTAGCGGGTTGACTCACCCAAATCGAGGACCACCAGTTTTCTCAACCACTCAACATAGGCTTGAAAAACCGGTTTATCGAGACCATAGAAAGCGTTGAGTTCAGCCATTTGATCGGCGGAAAGCATGCTTTGTCCACCAGGCTGAGTTAATGCTGAACCACCTTCCGACTGCGCCTGCATTTGCGATAACATCCGCTCCACCGGGCCACCGGGCACAAGGCGAGTGATCGCAAAAATAAGCACGGTGATCCCTAAAAAAGTCGGAATAACCAACGCCAAACGACGTAAAAAATAAGACAGCATCTTTCGCTAACTCCATGTCAAAAACTAACACACAAATCGTATTTGTCGTGTTTTCCCTATCAATAACACCTAACTTTATGCTCTTTGGCCACTTGTTCATCCTCGAACGATGGTCAATTACCGGCTAAGTGTCATGCTGACCGACCTATTTATCTTGAAATGCCGTCCAGTGCAACTTTTTCTCTTCGAGTACCATTTAAAAGAACTCAAAAAACCAAAATGTCATCCAGTTGTAAAAAAGGACAATATTCCAAATCAATAGATAAAAACAAGACAAATACAAATCAAAAAAAATAAAATGTTAACAAATGGTTAAATTATGTGGCAGCGAAGTTAACCAGATAAACCACTAATTAAAAACAATAATTTTATTTAACTCTATTAATTAAAAAATAAATTTGCTAAAAACATAACAAAAACAAAACAAAACTTACCTCTGATATCGCATTCATATTTAGAATATAACACCAAGTCAAGCCCAAAACTAAGTCGCTAGTACAAAAGACCATAAAAAGCCAACTAAATGCAATGCAAAAAGAACAAAACACCAAAATAAAAAACAAAAACAAAAACAAAAACCAAACATGAACACAAAAACCGCCAGGTGAACGTTAGAGTTCAACTTGAATAGAGTCATGTACTGGTTTGACTAGTGGAATTTATATCGGGTATACCTGTCACACAGCGTTAACCAAAAATTAACGCAACACTTAACTCTTTGACTTGACAACAGATAGAACTGATTGAGTTATCAGCTAAAGAGTTAAGTGAAAAAAACAAGGACAATACAACGGAGCAACTGGAATGCATACAAAAACGACAGCTTTATCTGTCGCGATAGGTCTTGCTTTAGGATCGATTGCTTTTTCACCCCTAACGACAGCCCAAGAACAAACCTCAGCCCAAGGGCAAGATCAACAGGTTGAACAACTACAAAGAATGCGCGTTACTGGATCGCGTTTAACCGTTGCTTCCCTTGAAGGAAGTACACCCATTGCGGTGATCGGACGCGCGGAAATTGAGCGTGCTGGAGATGTTTCTATTGCAGACGTGCTACGCAAAACATCATTTAACTCGTTTGGTTCACACAGTGAAACCTCTGGTAGTAACTGGCAAAGCCAAGCTTCTATGTCACTCCGTGGCTTAGGAGCGGAGCGTACTCTGATATTGGTCAATGGTAAACGTTTACCCGGCTCAGCAGCAATGGGTGGCGGCGCGGCAAACATCAATGCCATTCCTGCCGCAGCGGTTGATCGTATAGAAATTATGGCCGATGGCGGCTCAGCAGTGTATGGCTCTGACGCGGTTGCCGGGGTGGTGAATATCATATTGAAAGATAACTTTGATGGCGTTCATGTCTCTGTAGGTGGCGGCATTCCAAGTCAAGAAGGGGGTGATGAGCAAAGCTTCTCCATCACCATGGGTACTTCTGGTGAACGCGGCAATATTTTATTCTCTTTCGAACACGACAAAAAAGCCGAAGTGTACTTACGCGACCGCAGCTATCTTCGTTCACAAAACCTAGATTCAAGCAATTTCTTTGATATGTCTGGGGTGAGTATTTTTGGCCGTAACATCTTTCATGACGGGCAGCTCAAACCAATACATGGCCATCATACCAGTGAGCTTTGTCAATCAACCCCTGGCTTTGTTGGTGTCAGCAATTACCCTGGTCTGGGAACGGTATGCGGCTTTGATTTTACTGCTGATGCCGCTAAAAATGCCTCTATAGAACGTAATACCGTCTTCGTGAACGGTAATTATTTTATCAATGATGATACCACCTTAAATACTCAGATCTTGCTCAATCGCAATACCAGTTTCGGTCGCTTTGCCCCAGCTGCAGGCTTCTTCACGATTGATCCAACAACAACAGGCGGCGGTGCTTTCTTTGATGAAAATGGATTGGATAAAGACGAAGGCCCGGCTTCTATCTACTTTCGCTTTAATAATGTGGGAACTCGTGATAACAATGTTACTGATTTTCAAGCGGACTTAAGAGCCAATTTAGATGGCAGCTTGTATACACAAAGCTTTGGTCAAATGCTGTGGGAACTTGGCTATCAACTCAACTACTCCAACAGTAACGAAACGGGCACCGGTTATGTGTTTGGCACCGCAGCCTCACAACTAGCCAATGATGGAAACTTTGTTAACGGTGAGTTTTCCGCTGATGCCACCGATATTTTATCGGCAGGAACTGGGCGTGAAACACAAATGCAGATGCATCAGTTTTATGCTGGCTTACAACTTGATCTAATGGAAATCGGTAATATCTCAGTACCACTGTATATCGGTACTGAATTTACCACTTATGATTACCTTGACCGTTATGATCCACAAAGTGAAGCAGGTAACATTATTGGTAGTGCTGGTAACTCAGCATCCGGTGATCGCCGAACCTATGCCCTTTATGCTGAATCTCAAGTAAGTTTAACCGATGAAGTGGAAATGAACTTGGCAGCACGTTACGATCATTATAATGATTTTGGTAGTGCTTTCTCACCTAAAGCTTCACTGCGTTATCAACCGTTAGATAACCTGATGTTCCGGACAGGGCTAGGTTTTGGCTTTAGGGCGCCGACCTTATCTAACCTATTTGCCGCCGATAGTGCCTCAAGTGATTTTGCCAAAGATTACCTCTTCTGCCAAGACCAAGGTATTTCTGATGCTGCCTGCCCAGAGCAACAATACGATGTTACTCGGACCGCCAACAAAGACTTAGATGCGGAGAAATCGCGCTCATTTAACTTTGGTATCAGTTACTCACCGATTGATAATCTTGATCTGACCATGGATTACTACAACATCAGTATTGATGATGTGATCAGCTTTAACTCGCTACAAAATATGATCAATCAAGAGCGTAATACTGGGCAAGCCAACCCGAATATTACTCGTGATGCTAATGGTCGCATTACCGCCGCTACCGCTGGATTAGAAAACCGCGGCACCCTTGATACCTCAGGTATCGACCTAAAAGTGGGTTATAAGTACGACTTTATTAACTCTACTTTACGTTATGATTTTGCCGGTAGCTACGTCTTAGACTACAGCTCACCAGAGTTCGCTGGCGGTCCGATAAATAACAAAGTCGGTCGTAATGGCTTGCCTGAATATCGCTTCCAAACTGGTGTCGGGCTCAGCTTCTTAACGGCCCATGATATTTATTTATCTGCCGATCATATTGCAGGTCAAGCGCAAGATGTTGATGCCAATTATAACAAAACCGGCAGCATCTCATCACATACCACTTGGAACATTGTTTATAACTACTTAGCGCCATGGGATGGCAAGTTCACGGCTGGTATTCGTAACCTTACTGATGCTGATCCTTCTTTTGAGTCTGATGGTGTGACTTATGAAGAAGATCTGTACAGCATTCAAGGTCGCATGTTCTTCGTTAACTATTCACAAACCTTCTAAACCCTTTTGGCGCGGGAGCTTCCCGCGCCCTATTTTGACTGACAACATACTTACAAGGATGCAACTATGACGTTAAAGCAATTTGGCGTAACGGCGCTTGCTGCCAGCCTGATGGCGATAACTGGCAGCGCTATCGCGGCGAATACTCAGCAAGTTATTTCCGCACAATCTGCAACTAATCAGCAAGCACAAGCTTCACAAAAGAAAATTGATGATTACGCTGATAGTACCACCACCATGCTCAATGAATATAAAGCCATCATGCGTCAAGTAGACAGCATGCAGGTTTATAATCAACAAATCGAGCGCATGGTGCAATCACAGCAAGGGGAGCTTGATTCTCTCCAACAGCAGATCGATCAAATTGACCAAACCGCGATGGAAATCGTGCCGTTAACATTAAAAATGATCGATGCTTTGGACGAGTTTATTGCCCTTGATCTGCCTTTTCAAACCGTCGAGCGCAATAAACGTATTGACGAATTACGCCGTCTAATGGATAGAGCCGATGTCACCACTTCGGAGAAGTTCCGTAAGGTGATGGAAGCGTACCAAATCGAAGAGGGCTTCTCACGCTCCATTGAATCTTATAAAGCCAGCTTACAACGCGATAACCAAACCGTAACTTATGACTTCCTACGTATTGGTCGTACCGCATTACTGTACCAATCACCTGACGGTGCTGAAACTGGCATGTGGAACCAACAAACTCGTCAATGGGAAACCCTGCCAGATACCTATCGTCAAGCCGTACAACAAGGTATTCGAATCGCGAACCGACAAGCACCACCAGCGTTAATTAAATTGCCTGTCTTTGCAGGGGAGGAAAAATAATGAAAGGATTCAAAACACTCGCTGCTGGCTTACTGGCAAGTTTATTACTGTCAGGTACCGCCCTGGCTCAAACACCGAGCTCGCTTAATGAGCTATTAAATGTGGTGCGTTCACAAGGCGTTGCTGAATCAAACCTAAATCGCGAGCGCGAGCAAGCTTTCTTGGCCGATCGTAATAATCAAGCGGAACTACTTAAACAAGCAAGAGCTCAATTAGCGGCTGAAAATGCTCGCGGAGAAGCGTTAAAAAACACCTTCGACCGTAATGATGTCACCCTAACCGAACTGACTGAAACCCTTCGTCAACGCTCGGGAACTTTGGGAGAGATGTTTGGCGTGGTTCGTCAATACGCGGGCGAGTTTAAAGGGCTATTTCATGCCTCTCAAAATGCGGTGCAATTTCCTGAACGCGACGCTTTACTGACCCGTTTAGCAGAGAGCCAAGCGCTACCATCGAGTCAAGATTTGGAGGCATTTTGGTTGACTATCTTCCAACAGCTGGTCACCTCTGGCGCGACAACTAGCCTACCTGCTACTGTGGTTTACGGACAAGGTACAGAAGCGGTGCGAGAGGTAACATTAATCGGTGAGTTTAATGCTATCGCTGATGGCAAATATGTCACCTATGTACCGCAAACGGGCAAATTTGAAGAACTGTCACGTCAACCAAGCAGCAATATTACGCGTCTAATCAGTGGCTTTGAAAATAGCAGCGCTGACTATCAACCGCTTTACCTTGACCCCTCACGTGGTGTGATCTTATCACTGCTAGTACAAAGCCCAACCGTTAAAGAGCGAATCGATCAAGGCGGTATCGTCGGTTATGTGATTCTGGCTATGGGGGGCGTTGGCGCTCTGATTGCCTTACTTTGCTACTTACGCCTATTAGTGATTAGTAACAAAATGCGCAAGCAAGCGAAATCTGAGACCGCTATCCCAGGTAACCCACTAGGTGAAGTGATCCACGCTTATCAAGAGCACAAAGGCGATAACTTAGAAGACTTAGAAGCGAAATTAGACGAAGTTATTTTACGTCATGCCCCTCGTATTGAACGCTTCGTAAGCTCAATTAAGTTATTTGCTTCAGTGGCTCCATTACTCGGCCTACTCGGTACCGTGATGGGTATGATTGCTACCTTCCAAGCGATCACCTTGTTTGGTACTGGCGATCCTAAGCTAATGGCTGGCGGTATTTCAGAAGCCCTGGTCACTACTATGCTCGGCCTAATTGTCGCAATCCCTCTGCTGTTCTTTTACACAGTGGTGCACAGTAAAGGTCGCCGCCTGATCCAAGTATTGGAAGAGCAAAGCGCTGGTTTTATTGCCCGTTACCAGGAAAAATTACAGGCGGCCAAAGGCTAAGGGGGCATTATGCTGTGGCTAATGGAACAATTTGAGTCTGTACGTCAGTTTTTAGGCATGGGAGGCGATGTACTCATCGCCATCTTCATCCTCAGCTTTATGCTATGGGCGCTACTCTTAGAACGCTGGTTTTATTTTATCATTGTCGCGCCCCGTGCTAGACAAAAAACCATCGCTGAGTGGTCAGCTCGCCAAGATCATCAAAGTTGGGCGGCGAAAATGATCCGCCAAGAGATGGTCTCTAAGCAGGACATGTATAACAAGCAAGGATTACCGATCATCAAAGTGTTGATCGCCCTATGCCCTTTACTCGGCTTGCTGGGTACTGTGGTCGGCATGATCCATGTGTTTGATATTTTGGCCGTGGTTGGTACTGGTAGCCCACGTTCAATGGCGTCAGGGATATCCAAAGCGACCATCCCTACCCTAGCTGGCATGGTGGCTTCATTGTCGGGACTGTTCTTTAGCACCCGACTCGATTACCTAGCTAAAGTCACCACTCAAAAGCTAGAAGATAAATTAAAACACATTGCTTAATCACCGCGCGCCTCAGCGATAACTCGCTAAGGGCGCTGTGATCACGAAACGGAATTTAAGGTAAAGATCATGAAGAAACGCTATAGCAGTGAAAACCATGACGAAGCAGCAATTGATATGACACCGATGCTAGACATCGTCTTTATCATGTTGATCTTTTTTATTGTCACCACTTCGTTTGTCAAAGAAGCCGGTATCGAAGTTAATCGCCCAAGTGCTAATACGGCTCAAACCGTACAAAGCGGTAATATTATGATTGCCGTTGGTGCCGCTGGTGATATTTGGATCGATAAACGCCGCGTAGAGGTAGATGCCGTGCGTGCTAACGTTGAACGCTTACGTGCAGAGAGCCCTGAAGGTGCGATTGTTATTCAAGCGGATGAACAAGCTAATGCTGGCATTGTGGTGAGAGTAATGGATCAAGTCCGTATGGCCGGAGTAGAAAACATTTCGATTGCCGCCACCAACGAGGGGTAAGTCTATGCGCTATCTGGCTTCATTTGCACTGGCGCTAGGTGTGTCCTTTGGATTGTTCTGGGGGATGGACAAACTGGTCAATAAAGAGCGCCACGAACTCGCAGCGAGTGATAATTTACGCATGGTAGATTTCATTCGTGTGCAACCAAACGAAACCGTAGAGGAGATGAAACGAGAGTTACCAGAACCACCTCCGCCGAAAAGGCCACCACCACCACCAGAGATGCAAGTGGCTTCTACTGTGCAACCTGTGATGGAAAATATCGCGATGGATATGCCACGATTGGATCTCCCGATCAATATTAGTGGTGGTTCGGTACTGGGCCATTACTCTCAGGGTGGTGGTGCACAAGCATCAGGAACTGGCGGCCCTATGCCATTAGCGACGTTCCAGCCACAAATGCCGCGCAGAGCGGCACGAGCTGGGCTAGAGAAGGGCATTGTGTTACTTGAATTTACCGTCAATGAACGTGGTGCAGTAGAGGATATTCAGATTATCAGAGAGGAACCTCGCCGGATGGATCTTGGCCAGGAAGCTCGTCGTACGGTGGCACGTTGGACCTTTCGACCGCAAATGGTTGATGGCCAACCCGTCAGCACACGGATGGCACAAGAGATTGAGTTCTCGGTCAATTAAGGAGTTTATATGATCACACCATTTAAACAGCGTCTGTCCTTGCTCGGGTTAATGATGGCCATCGCATGGCCATCCATTCCTTCGGTAAGCGCCGCTGAGTTATCTGATCGGACTTTCCGGACCGTGAACCGAGTCCAAGAACTGATCGCTACCGAACGCTACGACGACGCCAAAAGTCGCTTAACCAGCGCCCTTGGTGCCAATAACCGCGATTATGATCGTGCGGTATTGCTGCAACAAATGGGATTTTTATATTCGTTGCAAGACGACTATAAAAACGCCGCTCGCTACTTTGCTGATTCACTCGCGGTGAATGCACTACCCATTACCGTAGCTCAGCAGGTGCGTTATAGCCTAGCGCAGCTGTACCTTGCGGAAGCGCAATATAGTGATTCCGTAACAACGAT
This sequence comes from Vibrio sp., assembly GCA_007124475.1. Lineage (GTDB taxonomy): Bacteria > Pseudomonadota > Gammaproteobacteria > Enterobacterales > Vibrionaceae > Vibrio. The sequence continues at coordinate 13,378 of SLFB01000005.1, forward strand.
GCAGCAGTGGTTTGCCGTCGCCAAAGCCAATGATGAGCAGCCGGAAGCCCACGCTTATATTGTACTCGCTAACGCTTATGTCCACATGGAAGACTATCGCAATGCCATTGGTCCTGCGACTCAAGCCATTAAACTGAGCGAAAACCCAAGTGAGTCTTGGTATTTGTTACTCATGGCTTCTCACTATGAGCTAAAACAGTTTAAGCAAGTCGCGGATGTGCTACAAATCTTGACCGATAAGTATCCACAAAACAAACGCTATTGGATGCAGCTTTCTGGTACTTATATGGAGCTCAATCAAGAAAGGCAGGCACTTGCCGCGTTGGAAATGGCCTATACCATGGGTTTACTGGACGAAGAGCGAGAATATATTCGTTTGGTTAACTTCCTCGCTTATCTCAATGTTCCGTATCGGGCAGCTCAAGTGTTAAGCCAAGAAATGGATAACGGTAACATTAAACAAGATGCAGAGAATCTTGAGCGGCTGGCTAATTTTTGGCAACAAGCGAAAGAATTGGATAAATCCATCCAAGCCTATCAACAGGTGTATGCCCTAGAACCCAAAGCAGAAACACAGGTTCGCATCGCCCGCTTAATGCTACAAAATCAGTCTTATCCGCAGGTCATTCAGTTTGTTAGCACACCAGCACCTGAGGCTAGTCGCGACCAAAGAGCAGAGTTAGCCTACTTACAAGGCCTGGCTCATTTTGAGTTACAAGATTTTAATCAGGCGTTATCAGCGATGCAAAACGCGGCTCAGTCACAACGTGTCGAAGCTATGGTTTCACCCTGGCTTGCCTATTTACAAAGCCAAGGTTAATAACAACGATACCCAAACTACTTGAGTTTGTAGTCAATACTGATGCAATTTCAACTAGCAAGGGGATTGAGCGTTACATCCACTGCGCGCTCTAATTCCAAGTTAAGTGTGAGTCAGTCGCACTTTAGGGAAGCTCTGCTTCCCTTTTTTTATTTAACGCCGGTTGCTGGTCAATCATCAGCCATGACCGGTTAAATGTTCCTGGATGAGATCCAAAAACGGATCGGCGTACTTTTCTAGCTTGCGCTGACCAACGCCATTGACAGCCAACATTTCACCATAAGAGGTAGGTAAAATATCCGCCATATCAATTAAAGTCGCATCACTAAAGACCACATAAGGCGGTAAGCCTTCTTCATCCGCTAACGATTTACGCAATTTGCGCAGTTTGGCAAATAACGGTTTATCATAGTTTTTATTCGACAGTTTATCGGCTTTTGCTGTGCGTGCGGCAGTATCTAAACGTGGTACCGCTAATTCTACCGCTTTGTCACCACGCAAAATTGGCCGCGCTTCTTCCGTTAGCTGTAAAGTAGAATTGCGGGTAATATTTTGTTGTAGCAAGCCTTTATGGATCAGCTGACGGAAAATGCTCACCCAATAATCATGGCTATGATCACGCCCCAAGCCATAGGTGGACAATTTGTCGTGGCCGTTTTCTCGAATACGGATATTTTGCATCCCACGTAGCACCTCCACCACATAACCAATCCCAAAACTTTGCTGCACTCGATAGACGCAAGACAATGCCTTGCGCACTTGCTCAGTGGCATCAAAGTGTTTCGGCGGATCCAGGCAAATATCGCAATTACCACATGGGGTATCGCGATACTCGCCAAAGTAGTTCAGTAACACTTGTCGACGACAGGTTTGCGCTTCGGCAAAATGACTCATCGCCATCAATTTATGATTTTCTACCTGCTTTTGTGGGCCATCTGGTTTTTCATCTAACATCCGTCGCAGCCAAACAATATCCGCGGGGTCGTAAAGCATCATGGCTTCGGCCGGTAAGCCATCGCGCCCAGCACGACCGGTTTCTTGATAGTAAGATTCGATATTGCGGGGAATATCAAAATGGACCACAAAACGTACGTTAGGTTTATTGATCCCCATACCAAACGCTACGGTCGCGACGACAATTTGCACATCATCTCGTTGAAAGGCTTCTTGCACATAAGCACGCTCATCCAACGCCATTCCAGCGTGGTAACTGGCCGCTCGGATGCCGTTGTTGCACAGTTTTTCCGTCAGCATTTCAACCTTTTTCCGGCTGCCACAGTAGATGATCCCACATTGACCGCGCTGGGTGTCTAAGTAGCGGATCACTTGGGAGACGGGTTTGTGTTTTTCCACTAATGAATAGCGAATATTCGGCCGGTCAAAGCTACCTAAATAAATATGAGGCGTTTGCAGCTGCAAGCGATGCAAGATATCGCCCCGAGTGGCATCATCGGCGGTAGCGGTCAATGCCATAAAGGGGACATCAGCAAAGCAGTGTTTAAGCTGACCTAACGCGGCATACTCAGGACGAAAGTCGTGTCCCCATTGAGAAATACAATGGGCCTCATCGACGGCAATTATGGCCAATGGCAGCTGTTGTAAGCGTTCAATAAAATCAGCCATCAACACCCGCTCAGGGGAAACATACAAGAGTTTGATCTGGCCACGATTAAGGCGCTGATAAACCGAGAGCAACGCCTCTCTCGACAAGGTCGAGTTGACACACTCGGCGGCCACGCCATTGGCTTTAAGCTGGTCGACTTGATCTTTCATCAAGGAGATAAGGGGGGAAATGACCAACGTCAAACCGGGTAAGACTAACGCTGGGATCTGATAGCAGAGCGATTTCCCGCCCCCTGTCGGCATGATCACCAGGCTATCTTGACCAGCTATTGCCGCCTCAATCACTTCCTGCTGACCAATGCGAAACGTCTGATAGCCAAACACCTCACGTAATACGTGCTGCGGTGGTTGATTAAATGGTAATGGTTCAGCAACTAAAGTGGCGGTCATGCAAATTCTCAATCATGAGTAGAAGAGCTGATAGCTTGAACATCAGCATAGCCAGATATTGTAGTGCCGTTTGCCGGTGAATTAAACCGCAAAATGGTCGAGGATTTTGATTGACCCGTTATACTGTCAGCAATTAACCTTTGGTTACGTTTGTACGTATTTATTAACATGCCTAACCAGCACTTCTGATCTTTATCCCTTGCGATAGCTGAGAATTCAATATCATGACATTAGAACAACAATATGAGGCTAAAAAAGGCATCTTTTTAGCGATCGGGGCTTATACCATGTGGGGAGTCGCCCCAATCTATTTTAAATTACTGGGCCACGTTTCTCCGCTAGAAATTCTCAGCCACCGGATTATTTGGTCTTTTTTGTTATTAGCCGCTTTACTCCACTTCAGTCACCAATGGCGTCATGTGGTGGATATTTTTCAATCCAAACTCAAGCTGGGTTATTTATTGATCACGGCGTTGCTAATTGGTGGTAACTGGCTGATTTTTATTTGGGCAATCAATGCCAATCATATGCTTGATGCCAGCCTAGGTTATTACATTAACCCCATCCTGAATGTCTTCCTCGGCATGTTATTTTTAGGGGAACGACTACGTAAATTACAATGGTTTGCCGTGCTACTGGCGACCATTGGCGTTACCATTCAATTAGTGGTGTTTGGATCGCTGCCAGTGGTCGCGTTAGTGCTGGCCACTACATTTGGTTTGTACGGATTACTGCGCAAAAAAGTCGCTGTGGGGGCGCAAAGTGGTCTATTTATCGAAACCTTGTTTTTACTGCCGGTTGCCGCGATTTATCTCTTTGTACTGGCGGATACGCCAACCAGTCAGCTATCGAACAATGACTGGTCATTGAATCTACTGCTGATCAGCGCTGGCATCATTACCACTCTACCCTTGCTATGTTTTACTGGGGCCGCCACGCGCCTTAAATTATCAACCCTAGGTTTCTTCCAATATATTGGGCCAAGCTTGATGTTTTTACTCGCCGTATTGGTGTATGGCGAAACGTTCAGCATCGATAAAGCGATCACTTTCGTCTTTATTTGGGGCGCATTATTCGCTTTTAGTTACGATGGCTTAACTTATAAACGCCATACGACGCGCATCATTACCGAGTAAAAGCATCACCTTTTTCAGCCATCATTATCGTAGCACTTGAAATCTAGCCTTATTCTCAATCGGATAGCTCAAGGAAAACCAGGCATTGCGGAGTAATGGAAAATTACCCCGCTCGCTTGTAAGCGATCTCGCACAAATAAGTAAGCCAACATCAGTTTAGCGTTGGCAAACAGCGCCAACAAAAAAACACAAGCAACTGAATAATAAAGCTTTATTTTTCAATCGAGCAAGAATAACACTTAGAGCATTTATTTTAATCTATTGTTGGGGAACGAAAACAGCGTACTATGGTCGCTGTCGGAAGGATGCTGACACGGAACAGAAATTACTACGGGCAGTAAACGTCAGGATGACGTGTGATGGTTAAGGATTAATAATCAGCTAGGATAGCAAAAGGACATTGAAAGGACACAATCGTTGCTAGGATGGTAACGACAACGGAATGACAATGGATACCTCTGGATGAGGCAAGGACTGAACATCAGGATGATGTCATGGACACTGCTCAAGGAACAAGTAAGCGCACTGACAGGATAGTCGGTCGATCAGGATGATAAAGGACACCGCTAGGATGGCGATGGACGGAAGACTCTGCAGGATGCAGCCTAATACCAAGGAAAGGATGCAGGGAGCACATTTTCGTAGCTGGATTGCTGCAAGTTAGACTTAACCCCGCCGGCTTTGCCCGCGGGGTTTTCTTTTGTCTGTCTTTCTTTGTTGTTACTCACCTTGACTAGTCACCTTGTTGCTAGCACGATTTTAACCGTCATGGTTAGCGCGCTAGCGTGCTGGTGCCACGCTTGGCAAACACAGGGCTCGCTTAGACCTTTTCTAGTCGAGCATACGCGGTCACCAACCACTTAATGCCTTCGCCATTAAACGCCACCTGAACACGGCTTTGCGCACCACTACCTTCAAAGTTAATGATTGTACCTTCGCCGAATTTCGGATGTCGCACTCGTGCCCCTAAACTAAAGCCGGTTTCATTAAAGTTCTCTTTTACTGCCGTGCTACTAAAGCGGCCGCTACTGGCAGGACGGCTGACTTGCGCTTTCATCCGCACTTCATCGAGGCACTGCTCTGGTAACTCACGAATAAAACGTGATGGCTTATGGTATTTATCTTGACCATACAAACGGCGGATCTCAGCATAAGTCAGATATAGCTTTTGCATCGCGCGCGTCATACCGACATAACATAAGCGGCGCTCTTCTTCTAAACGCCCCGCATCTTCAGCAGACATTTGACTCGGGAACATCCCCTCTTCGACCCCGACCATAAACACCAAAGGGAACTCCAACCCTTTCGCACTATGCAGGGTCATCAATTGCACCGCATCATCAAATTCATCCGCTTGCCCTTCACCGGCTTCAAGAGCTGCATGGGTTAAAAATGCCGTTAACATGCTCATCTCATCCGCTTCTTCCGGTTTTTCAAACTGGCGAGTCGCGGTGACCAGCTCTTCTAAGTTTTCGATCCGCGCTTTGGATTTTTCGCCTTTTTCTTGTTGGTACATGGTGTACAAACCAGACGTTTTAATGACATGGTCGGTTTGTACATAGAGTGGCATCTCAGCGCTATCATCTTCCAGCGCATTGATTAATTCTACAAAACGGCTCAGCGCTCCGGCAGCGCGGCCAGTTAATACTTGCTCATTTAATAATGCGATGCTGGCATCCCACAGGGTGCAGCCGCGATCTCGAGCAGCAAAGCGAATCGTCTCTAGGGTTTTATCTCCCAGTCCACGGACGGGGGTATTGATCACCCGCTCAAAAGCGGAGTCATCATGCCGGTTAGCAATTAAACGTAAGTAACTCAGTGAATCTTTGATCTCTTGCCGTTCAAAAAAGCGCATGCCGCCATAAATGCGATAAGGTAAGCCTGCTTGCAGTAAAGCTTCTTCCAATACCCGAGACTGGGCGTTATTACGATACAACAAGGCACAATCGTTGAGAGCTCCACCTTCATCGCGCCACAGTTTGATTTTATTGACCACGAAACGCGCTTCATCTAAATCATTGTAAGCCGCGTAAACCGAAATAGGTTCACCTTGACTGCCGTCGGTCCATAACTCTTTGCCCATCCGCTCGGTGTTATTGGCAATTAAGGTATTCGACGCTTGCAAAATCGTTTTCGTCGAACGGTAATTTTGCTCAAGACGAATGGTATTGACGCTAGGAAATTCTAAGGTGAATTTTTCAATATTACCGATATTGGCACCACGCCAACCATAAATCGACTGATCATCATCACCGACGATCATCACATGACAGTCAGGCCCAGCTAACATGCGTAGCCAAGCGTACTGAATATTGTTGGTGTCTTGGAACTCGTCGACCAAAATATGTTTAAAGCGTGCTTGGTAATGCTCACGAATGTGCTGTTTATCGCGCAGCAGTTCGTGAGTACGTAGCAGTATTTCAGCAAAATCTACCAGGCCAGCTCGGTCACAGGCTTCTTGATAAGCGCTGTACAATTGTAGATAGGTTTGCGTTACCGGATCGCGATAGACATCAATGTGTTGCGGGCGTAAGCCTTCATCTTTTTTGCCATTAATCCACCAACACACTTGTTTGGCAGGCCACTGCTTCTCATCGAGATTTTGTGCTTTAATTAAGCGGCGCAATAAACGCAGCTGATCTTCAGAATCTAAGATTTGAAAATCTTCCGGTAAGTTAGCGTCTAAATAGTGGGCGCGTAAGATACGGTGACAAATGCCGTGGAAAGTACCATTCCACATGCCTGATGCGCTGCCTTGCATTAACTCTTCTATTCGACCTCGCATTTCGGCGGCCGCTTTATTGGTAAACGTCACTGACATCACCGAAAATGGCGACGCTTGTTCAACCGAAATCAGCCACGCAATACGATGCACCAACACCCGAGTCTTACCACTCCCCGCCCCGGCTAACACCAATAAGTTTTCTAACGGCGCTGCAACGGCTTCACGCTGTTTATCGTTGAGACCATCGAGCAAAAGAGAGGGGTCGATCATGGCTAATCCACTGTTTATTTATACATAATTTGTACGATTATACTCTTAAAGCGCAGGATAACCAAATGGGTGAGCAAGGCCGAGTTTCATCGTAATTACATAGGGACTGAATAGCAAAGGGCAGCTTGCGCTGCCCTTGTTAATGCTGATTTACATCGGCAATTAAGCTGCGATACCAGCATGACGTAGCATGGCATCAATTTGCGGCTCTCGGCCACGGAAGCGTTTAAATAGCTCCATTGGCTGCTCACTACCGCCCATTTCGAGGATATTTTCCAAGAAGCTTTGTCCCGTTTGAGTATTAAAAATACCCTCTTCTTCAAAGCGTGAGAAGGCATCCGCCGACAGAACTTCAGCCCATAGGTAGCTGTAGTAACCGGCGCTATAGCCACCAGCAAAAATATGACTGAAGCTGTGTGAAAAACGATTCCACTCTAAGTTAGGCAACACGGATACTTTTTGCTTCACTTCAGCTAAGGTTTCTAACACCCGCGGCCCCACTTCTGGGTCATAGTTAGTATGCAAGGTGAAGTCGAATAAACCGAACTCAAGTTGACGTAAAATAAACATGGCTGATTGGAAGTTCTTCGCCGCCAACATTTTATCCAGCATCGCTTTCGGCAGCGGTTCACCAGTTTGATAATGACCAGAAATAAACGCTAGCGCCTCTTCTTCCCAACACCAGTTTTCTAGGAACTGGCTTGGTAGCTCAACCGCATCCCAAGGCACACCGTTAATACCAGACACCGAACCGACTTCAACTTGAGTCAGCATATGATGAATGCCGTGACCAAATTCGTGGAATAAGGTCACAACTTCATCATGAGTAAATAATGCCGGCTTATCACCCACTGGGCGGTTAAAATTGCAAGTTAGGTACGCCACGGGAGTTTGTAACTCACCACTTTGCGTCACACGACGACCACGGCAATCATCCATCCAAGCGCCGCCTCGTTTATGCTCACGAGCGTACAAATCAAGATAGAAGCTACCACGCAGGGTGTTATTGGTATCAAAAATATCAAAGAAACGCACCGATGGATGCCAAGTGTCGACCCCTGCACGCTCTTTAACCGACATCCCAAATACTCGGTTTAGTACGGTAAATAAACCGTTAACCACCGTCTGTTCAGGGAAATAAGGGCGTAGCTCTTCATCTGAAATATTAAACAAGTGCTGTTTTTGTTTCTCGCTGTAGTAAGCAACATCCCATAGTTGTAACTCAGACACACCGTACTCTTGCTCGGCAAATTGACGTAAAGCTTCTACTTCACGCTCACCTTGTGGCTTGGCCTTAGCTGCCAAATCATTCAGGAAACCTAATACTTGATCTGGAGTTTCCGCCATTTTGGTCGCTAATGATTTTTCACTGTAAGAGTTAAAACCCAACATGCGCGAAATTTCGTGACGCAACTTAAGTTGCTCAGCAATCAGATCACTGTTATCCCATTTTCCTGCATTCGGGCCACGATCTGAAGCACGGGTAACAAAGGCTTCATAAAGCTCCTGACGCAAAGCTTGGTTATCACAATAGGTCATCACGGGTAAGTAAGATGGCATTTCAAGTGTCAGTAAATAGCCATCTAACCCCTTTGCTTGGGCAGCAGCTTTTGCCGCGGCAAGCGCTGATTCAGGCATGCCCGCTAGCTGATCAGCATCGCTGATGTGCTTGCTCCAACCCATAGTGGCATCGAGCACGTTATTGGAAAATTTGGAAGCTAACTCAGACATGCGCTTACTGATCTCACCGTAGCGTTTTTGCTCGGCGGCTGGTAGACCAATCCCAGAAAGCTCAAACTCACGCAGGCCATCATCAATGGTTTTTTGCTGCGCTCGGCTTAAGGTTACAAATTCTGGACTGGCTTTAATTGTCTTATAAGCTTCAAACAATCCTTTGTGTTGTCCAACCCAAGTGCTGTACTCAGAAAGCAGAGGCAAGCAACTTTCGTAAGCTTCGCGTAGCTCATCGCTATTGACAACCGAATTCATGTGGCTGACCGGTGACCACACTCGACTTAATCGATCGTCCACTTCTTCAATGGGCGCAATCACACTGTCCCATGATGGCTGAGTATTACCCTCAAGCACCTGATTAATTTTGCTACGACAATCTTCTATCACCTGTTCAACCGCGGGTTTTACATGCTCAGGTTTAATCGCAGAAAACGGCGGCAAGTCCGTGAACGTGAGAAGGGGGTTTGACATATAACATTCCTTTTAAGTTAAAACGTATCGCAGATCTGCTGGCTAAATCACTATCATCATGACATTAAGAAGCCGGCGACAACACGCTGCTTGTTATCAGAAAGTAAATAAGGGCTGATCAGCAAAATTTCAATAGCGACTTAAGTCGCATAACTAAAAATACACACTCAAGCAACGGTAAATTGCTCACTCAGTAATAAAAGTCAACCGATGCACCAACTGCAATCGTAACGATTTTGCGTATATAATCAGACCATCTTTTTATTTATCCGTTACACACTGGATAACCCGTGTTTTGAGGGCGCATTTTGCTAAGTTATCGTCACAGTTTTCATGCAGGCAACCACGCTGATGTTTTAAAGCATATCGTACAAAGTCGTATTCTCAATGCCTTACAGCAAAAAGAAACGCCATTTGTGTATCACGATACCCACTCCGGTGTTGGCCGTTATGATTTAACCCATGAGTGGTCAGAAAAAACCGGAGAATATAAGCAAGGTATCGGTCGTCTTTGGCAACAAACGGACTGCCCGGCTGAAATCGACAGTTATCTCGCTGCGATCAAAGCCCTTAACCAAGATGAAGCGCTGCGCTACTACCCTGGTTCACCGCGTATTGCTCGTGCTCATCTTCGTGACCAAGACCGTATGGTACTCAGCGAGCTACACCCTAGTGACTACCCATTACTTGAGCAAGAGTTTGCCCGTGATCGTCAAGTCGCGATCTACAAACAAGACGGTTTTGCACGCTTAAAAGCCAGCTTACCACCGAAAGAACGTCGTGGCTTGGTGCTGATTGATCCACCTTATGAGCTCGCTAAAGAGTATCGTGATGTGGTGCAAGCCATCGCACAAAGCCATAAACGCTGGTCAACTGGCATTTACGCGATTTGGTATCCCGTGGTTAACCGCTGCGATATTGATGATATGTTAGAAGGGCTGGCTAACCTCGGCATTCGTAAAATCTTACAAATTGAACTTGGCGTAGCGCCCGATACCAATCAACGTGGCATGACTGCGTCAGGGATGATAGTGATCAATCCACCGTGGAAACTGGAAAGTGAAATGCAAGCTATTCTGCCGTTTCTCAAGCAAGCTATTGCTCCAGCCACCGGTCATTTTAAAGTCGAATGGGTTGTTCCAGAATAAACTGACCCAATCTACTTAATAACGTACTGAAAAAGAATAAAGCTCGACAGAAAAATAACGGAGAAAGGAATGACAACACATTTTGATTATATCTGTATTGGTGGCGGCAGCGGTGGTATCGCCTCCGCTAACCGAGCGGCAATGTATGGCGCAAAAGTCGCGTTGATTGAAGCGAAAGATCTCGGTGGTACTTGCGTTAACGTAGGTTGTGTACCGAAAAAAGTGATGTGGCATGGCGCTCAAATTGCCGACGCAATGCAACTTTACGCGCAAGACTACGGCTTTGATGTCAAGGTTAACGGCCTAGATTGGTCGAAGCTAATTGAAAGTCGCCAAGCTTATATCGGCCGCATTCATCAATCTTACGATCGCGTGCTGGGTAATAATAAAGTGACGGTTATTCGTGGCTTTGCTCGCTTTATTGATGCCAAAACTATCGAGGTGGAAGGTCAGCACTATACCGCCGATCATATTTTGATTGCCGTGGGTGGCCGCCCTACGATTCCAAACATTCCTGGCGCAGAATATGGCATTGATTCCAACGGCTTCTTTGAGTTGACTGAGCAACCTAAGCGTGTGGCCGTGGTCGGCGCTGGTTATATTGCGGTCGAGATAGCAGGGGTACTGCATGCCCTTGGCACAGAGACCCATCTATTTGTCCGTAAAGAATCGCCACTGCGCAGCTTTGACCCCATGATCATCGACACGTTAACCGAGGTGATGAATACCGAAGGGCCAACACTGCACACTCACAGCGTGCCAAAACAAGTGGTTAAAGAAGCCGATGGTAGCCTCACGCTACAGCTTGAAAATGGCCAAAGCTACAATGTTGATACCCTAATCTGGGCAATTGGTCGCCATCCTGCGACGGATGCGATTAATCTTGCCGCCACTGGCGTGGCGACCAATGAGCAAGGTTATATTAAGGTCGATCAATACCAAAATACTAATGTGGCTGGCATTTACTGTGTCGGCGATATTATGGAAGGCGGTATTGAATTAACTCCCGTGGCTGTTAAAGCAGGTCGTCAGCTGTCCGAGCGTTTGTTCAATAACAAACCTGAAGCGAAAATGGATTATGACTTAGTACCAACTGTTGTCTTTAGCCATCCTCCGATCGGTACTATTGGCTTAACCGAGCCTGACGCCATCGCTAAATATGGTGCCGATCAGGTCAAGGTTTATACCTCTAGCTTTACCGCTATGTATACTGCTGTCACCTCTCATCGCCAGCCATGTAAAATGAAGCTAGTTTGCGCCGGCCCAGAAGAAACCGTGGTCGGGCTACACGGTATTGGCTTTACGGTGGATGAAATGATTCAAGGTTTTGCGGTTGCGATGAAGATGGGTGCGACCAAAGCTGACTTTGATTCCGTGGTGGCTATCCACCCAACCGGCAGTGAAGAGTTTGTTACCATGAGATAATGGATCGCCTTCATGAACCTGCGAGCTTACGTTTTGGCTCGCAGGCTGTTTGTTTCGTAGCGCTATGTTACTCAATTACTCTTGCTGAATCGGTGCTTCTAAGCCATAAGACTCAAATATTCTAGTAATTTCCCCTGAGCGACGCATTTCTGCCAAAGCTGCTTCTAATTGACTGATATATTGATAATTAGCTGACTGTCTGGGCACACTAAAATAGCGTCCGTTAAGAGAGACATCGGTATAACTGATTTTTCTTAGTTCAGGATCACTGGCAAACACATCTAGCCCATGTTGCTCAGACGTAATCGCTAAATCACATCGTCCTGCTTTCAGCATATTAATTATTTGATCACCACTAGTGACAAAAACCGTTCTTAGCCGCTCAAGGTTCTGGTTGAACCGTGTACTGTAAAAACTACCATTGAGTGCGCAGATCACATGCCCATTGTGAGTGATCTCTTCAAAACTTTGTGGATCAATAGTGGCATCACGGCGTGTGAAATAAAACACTTCTCTTTTGCCATAGCCCATAAGTAGTGGATGTAGATACGCCTCACGTTCTTCATCCATGGAATGTAATGGGATTAA
>SLFB01000250.1 GCA_007124475.1 Vibrio sp.
ATAGTCAAGCAGAGGCCTTTCAACAACTCGATTATGCCTTAGAACGCGGAGTCAATTTGATTGATACCGCTGAAATGTATCCGGTTCCGCCATCGGCTAAAACTCAAGGATTAACTGAAACTTACATTGGTAATTGGCTAGAAAAATCATCTAAACGAGAAAAAATCATTCTCGCGACCAAAGTTGCTGGTCCACGGAGCGTGAGCTATATTCGTGATAATATGGCACTTGATCATCGCAATATCCATCAAGCTATTGATGATAGCTTACGCCGACTCAAAACTGACTATATCGATCTCTATCAATTACATTGGCCACAGCGACAAACCAATACTTTTGGGCAACTGAATTACCCCTACCCCGACACTCAAGAAGAAGTCACCTTAATCGAAAGCTTAGAAGCCATGAGTGATCTCGTGAGAATGGGCAAAGTTCGTTATATCGGTGTCTCAAATGAAACGCCATGGGGATTGATGAGCTACCTACGCTTAGCAGACAAACACGCTCTACCGAGAATGGTAAGCATCCAAAACCCTTACAATCTTCTCAATCGAAGTTTTGAAGTGGGTTTATCAGAGATCAGCCATCATGAGGGGGTAAAACTACTCGCCTACTCGCCGCTCGCTTTTGGAACGCTAAGTGGTAAATATTTACATGGTGCAAAGCCCAAAGGAGCAAGATGCTCGCGATATGAACGCTTTCAACGCTATTTCACCCCGCAGGGTATCGCGGCCACTGAGGCATACGTCAATTTAGCCCATGAGTTTAATTTAGACCCAGCACAAATGGCACTGGCTTTTGTCAATCAAAGGCCTTTTGTCGCCACGAATATTATTGGCGCTACCACACTCGAACAACTAAAAGCTAATATTGACAGTGTCGAGCTTACCCTTAGCACTGAGCTACTGGAAAGAATCAACCACATTGCGGTGCAATATTCTAACCCTTGCCCTTGATCAACATCCTAATTCCACAAGCGCCAAACGATCAGTCATTAGGATGGCGCTCGTGATCTTTGCGTGATATACCGAAACAACTTGGAGTTGCAGGTAGACAGCAAGTGAGCTCATCAACATCCCCCTACAGCTTCAAGTGGGGGAGACTTCTCGTTTACTTACCAGCAACCTTCTCCTCCATTTGGATGCTTATAGAATGGAGTCATTAAGCAGATTATGTTTATTAAGTAAGCGATACATCGTTGCTCGAGATATGCCTAACTCTTTGGCTGCATTGCTAATCTGACCACGATGAGACTCTAACGCTTTTTGTAACGCCTCACGTTCGCAATCTTCTTTGATGGTTTTCAAAGTTCGTTTTAAGTCACGCTTAGGAAGCTCCAAATGCTGATCATCCAACATCACACTGTCAGACATTAGCACCATTCTTTTGATCTGATTCATCAATTGGCGGATATTACCCGGCCAATCGTATTGTTCCATTATTTCTAGCGCGGGTTGAGAGAAGCTACGCGCTTGAGCGTTGTATTCTTTGGCATATTCTTTTAAGAAGTGCTTCGCTAGTAAGCGAATATCCATCGCTCGCTCTCTTAAACTTGGCACATGAATGCGTAACACATTAATGTAGTGGTACAACTCTTCGTTAAAGTTACCATCGATCAATGCTTTCTCAATATCCGTTGAGTGTGTAGCTAAAATTCTCACATCTGCAGTTGGTTGATGGTGCGCCGAGACCATGCTGCGCTGAAAAAAATGCAGCAGATTTAATTGTTGCCGTTCGGGTAATGCTAGAATATCGTTGAGTAACAAAGTCCCTTGATGAGCTTTCGCTAATAATGGCGGAATAGGATCAGAGCAGCCAATACCAAACAGCTCTATCTCTAATTGTTTTTCTGACATGGCTCGACAATTAATGCTCACAAATGGCTTATGGCACCGCGCTGAATAATCATGAATGGCTCTGGCAACTCGCTCCTTACCAACACCGTTTTCTCCTGAAATCAAAATACTAACATCGGTCGGTGCTATTCGCTGAATCTGCTCACGAATCCGTTGAATCGATGGCGAATCACCCAAGAGATTCATCTGATTGCTGACGCCATAGTTAGGCCATACTTTCTTCTCTAGTTGCAACATACCTAATTGGTGACCAATAGTACTTAATAACTTAGCGTCGGGGATTGGGGAGGTGAAAAAATCAATGCAAAAGTTAACAATGAACTGGCAAGTGGTATCAGAACTTAGCTGTGCTTCACGAATAAAAGCTATCCAGCGAACTTGCTTATGACTACTCACTAAATTAGCCACACCATGTAAACTAAACTCATCATGACTAAGGTCAACAATGCCAATACAAGGTCCGGTTTCGGTAAATAGCTGATCCGCTTTACGTAAATCCGTACATTGCATGCAACGCCATCCTGCGTTCTCTAACACCGTTAACCAAGGTTCAATGCCGCCACCGACAACGATTAAAGACCCCGGAACGCAATCCATTCGAAATTGAGTGCCCATCAACAGGTTTCCTTATGAGTATTATTGTTATGTTGCGCTGAATTGATCGATACTCATACAGCTTGGATATGCAGAAGGCCGTCACATCAGGGTAACTAAAGGCCAGGCATCTGAGACTTAATGTAAAACAGATTTCATCTCAATAGTAAGAATATAGGAAAAATCCTCGAAAAATGAAGGGGAAATCGCAATTAACTGCTTTTTAACTAACAAAGCTGGTACTCAACTCTCAGGTTTCCTTACCACTGGCAAAGGTGATTTAACAACCTTACCAACCGCCATCAAGCTAGAGATAAGATTGACTGAGTAGTTCGTTTGTCTGTGAATCAATGTAGGAGCGGCTTCACAAAAAAACCGCCGTATTAAAGTGTCCAATAAATGGGGTTCACTTCAGTATCGGCGGTTTTTATGAGAGTTAAACTTATTGCTGCGGACGCATCGCCGGGAACAAAATCACATCACGAATGGTATGTGTATTGGTAAATAACATTGCTAGGCGATCAATACCAATCCCCTGTCCTGCGGTTGGTGGCAAGCCATGTTCAAGGGCTGTGATGTAGTCAGCATCGTAGAACATAGCTTCATCATCACCGGCATCTTTAGCATCAACTTGAGCTTTAAAGCGAGCATCCTGATCTTCTGCATCATTAAGCTCAGAAAAACCATTCGCCACTTCACGACCACCAATGAAAAACTCAAAGCGATCGGTAAAGAATGGATTATCATCGCTACGACGTGCCAGTGGTGAGATATCCGCAGGATAGCCAGTTATAAAGGTTGGCTGAATCAGCTTAGGCTCCGCTGTTTCACCAAAAATTTCTTCTAATAGCTGACCACATGTCCAGAACGGTTCAACATCAACACCAACCGATTTAGCAACCGCCACCATTAAATCGCGATTTTGCAAATCGGCTTCCGTTAAGGCTTGAATTTGCGCGTGCTCAGGATTGTAATGCTTAATCGCCTCAAACATACTCATCCGAGTGTATTGACCACCAAATTCAACCGTTTCATCACCGTATGGCATAGAGGTGGACCCTAGTACGTCTAGCGCCACTGTACTCAACATTTCTTCCGTCAGATCCATCAAGTCTTTGTAATCTGCGTAAGCTTGATAAAACTCCATCATAGTAAATTCAGGGTTATGGCGTGGAGATAAACCTTCATTACGGAAATTGCGGTTAATTTCAAACACTCGGTCAAAACCACCAACCACTAAACGCTTTAAATACAGCTCAGGAGCGACACGTAGATACATATCAATATCTAATGCATTGTGGTGAGTAATAAATGGACGCGCCGATGCGCCGCCTGGGATCACATGCATCATCGGTGTTTCAACTTCTAAGTAGCCTTTCGCTGTCATGAACTTGCGAATAGCCGCAACTAACTTCGAACGGATAATAAACGCATTACGTGAATCTTCATTGACGATCAGATCCACATAACGTTGACGGTAGCGCATCTCTTGGTCCGTCAAACCATGGAATTTTTCAGGCAATGGACGCAGCGCTTTCGTGAGTAATTCGTAGTGCTCCATGTTCACGTAAAGGTCGCCTTTACCTGATTTATGTAGAGCACCTTTCACACCAATGATGTCACCAATATCCAATCCTTGATATTTTTCTTTCAGCTCAGCTTGCACTGCTTTACCAGCATAAGCTTGTATACGGCCAGACGTTTCTTGAATAACTAAAAAAGGACCACGCTTCGCCATTACTCGTCCAGCAATAGCCACGACATGGTTGAGTGCTTCTAGCTCTTCTTTGCTCTTTTCACCGAACTCTGCTTGGAGATCACCCGCTAAACTATCACGACGAAAGTCATTGGGATGACCATTCGCCTTGCAGCTTTTACGAATGTGCTCTAACTTACTACGACGTTCTGCAATCAGTTTATTTTCTTCTTGCGTGATTTGGGCTGGATTCGTTTCGTTTTGAACACCATCAGTCATTTGCATGTACCTTGTATTGTCGGTCAAAAGCTTACAAACCTGATTTCAGGCTAGCTTCAATAAATTTATCTAAATCACCATCGAGAACCGCTTGCGTATTGCGATTTTCAACTCCGGTTCGTAAGTCTTTGATTCGTGAATCATCGAGCACATAAGAACGGATTTGGCTTCCCCAACCAATGTCTGATTTAGCATCTTCATTGGCTTGTTTCTCAGCATTTTGTTTCTGTAATTCCAATTCAAACAATTTAGCACGCAATTGCTTCATGGCTTGATCTTTGTTTTTATGCTGAGAGCGATCGTTTTGACACTGTACCACGGTATTGGTTGGTACGTGGGTAATACGCACCGCCGATTCAGTGGTGTTGACGTGCTGGCCACCAGCACCTGATGCACGATATACATCAATTCGTAAATCAGCAGGGTTGATATCTACCGCAATATTCTCATCGATTTCTGGGTAAACAAAAGCAGAAGCAAAAGAAGTATGACGGCGGCCACCTGAATCGAATGGAGATTTACGCACTAAACGGTGCACTCCCGTTTCAGTACGCAGCCAACCGTAAGCATAATCACCAATGATACGAACCGTCGCTGACTTCAGTCCTGCGACATCCCCTTCAGAGACTTCAATCACTTCGGTTTTAAAACCTTTAGCATCCGCCCAACGCAAGTACATGCGCAGTAACATTGACGTCCAATCTTGAGCTTCCGTACCACCTGAACCTGCTTGAAGATCAATATAGCAATCCGAAGCATCATGATCACCAGCAAACATACGTCGAAACTCTAATTGCGCTAGTTTAGCTTCTAGCTCTTCAAGTTCAGCAATCACTTCATCAAAGGTTTCTTGATCTTCAGCCTCAACAGCCAGTTCTAGCAAACCTTCAATATCATCGACACCTTGCTCAAGTTGGTTGATGGTTTCCACTACTGCCTGTAATGATGAGCGCTCTTTACCTAAAGCTTGTGCACGTTCAGGTTCGCTCCAAACATCCGGTTGTTCTAATTCAGCATTGACTTCTTCTAGACGCTCTTGCTTAGCATCATAGTCAAAGATACCCCCTGAGGATGGTCGTGCGCTGCAAGACATCCTGAACACGGGTTTTAATCGGGTTGATTTCAAACATAATAATTTTGACTTTGTGAATAGAATTTAACCGATGAATTTTACTGAAAAATGTGATGAAGATACAGGAAAAGTTAGTAATGAAAAAGGCAGAGTAAAAACACTCCGCCTTTTATTATGCTTCACCTAACTCTGTATCTCGTTAAGGTGATGACAAACAAACCTATATATATACCCAAACAACTTGGAGTTGCAGGTAGGCGGCAAGTGAGTAAGTCCCCATGAGCATAGATAGACTATGTGATTGGGCGAACGAACGTAGCCAACACCCCTGCAGCTTCAAGTCGAAAGAGTATAGTCTTATCACACCGATTCGCGAGAAGACATCGTCTCAACGGAACGCGCCATAAAAAACATACAAATTAACGCGGAAAATGACGGTAATAGCCAGCCCATTCCAACACTAAATAACGGCAGTATGTTAAAAACGGAGGTATCAACGCCAGCTGCGGTAGCACCATCAATCAAAGCAAAGAGAAACGCGACTGAGGTAACCACACGAAATGCCAGTTGTGGGTTCGGCAGTTTATGACGAACGAAAGCCAGTGCGACCAGAGCAATAGCCACCGGATAAAGAGCAACCAACACCGGAATAGATAAGGTAATTAACTGTGATAATCCAACATTAGCCACTGTCGCACAAGCGACACCATTAATCACGACCCAAGTACGGTAAGACCAAGGAGTCAGAGAACAGAAATAATCTGAACAGGCTGAGATCAAACCAATCGCGGTTGTTAAGCAGGCTAATAGGACTATCATAGAGAGTACCAATTGACCATAAGGACCAAATAAGGCTTGTACATATTGGCTCAAAATAAAGCCGCCATTATCTGCCCCACCAGCAATGGCTGAACTGGTTGCTCCCAAATAAAACAAAGAGATATATACCGAGGCTAATCCTATAGCAGCAATACATCCTGAGCTAATTAAATACTTGGTTGTCGCACCTTGTTCAGTAATCCCTTTACTACGTAATGCATCGACAATAAGCATACCAAACATTAATGCCGCCAAGGTATCCATGGTGTTATAACCTTCGAGAAAACCGGTTGTAAATGGCTGAGTAGCATAAGCACCGGTTGCAGGCATCCACTCACCTTGAGGATCAACCATCACACCAATGGCTAATACAATCAAACCAATAAATAATGCTGGGGTTAACACTTTACCGATGAGATCAATCAGCCGACCTTGTGACCAAGAGAAAAACATCGCCACCAAGAAAAAGACAATAGAAAACATGGTCAGGTGAAGTTGCGAAGCGTTAGCGATTAATGGGTTGATCGCCATTTCATAAGCAACCAGTCCAGTTCTTGGCGCGGCAAATGCAGGACCGATGATGATAAAAATCAGTACCGCAATCAAGGTGGCTACTTTTACTGGTAGATCTTTGGTTAAATGCTCCCAGCTTCCCCCTGCAATCGCCACAGCAATAATCGTGATTAGAGGTAGACCCACTGCAGTTAATAAAAACCCACCCATAGCAGAGAACAAATTCGTGCCCGCTAACTGTCCGGCTAAAGGAGGAAATATGATGTTACCCGCGCCTAAAAAAAACGCAAAAAGCATAAAGCCCAATGCGGCAATATCTGTCAATTTTAATGTCTGTTTCACAGATAACCCTTATTACTAATAATGAATAGATGTTGTGTTGGTATATTGAACAAGTGAGACCTTGCTCTTTTTTGTGAGCAAGAATAATGACCAACCTATCAACATTTCGCAATAGGTAAGCTAAAAACACCAGATAAATTTATAAACCTAGCTAAAAACCAGTTTAATAGTCCAATAAATAAATTAAAAATAAAATTAAACTCCATAGACTAAGTTGGTAAGATAATTCGTTTCGGATTTTGGCGTTATCTGTCTTAACATTTAACCCATACTACTTGGAATGGCAGTTAGGCGGTCAAAAAGCGAACTTCTATGAATAAGCATTTTTCATTTAAACAATTTACCATTCATGCCGAACAGTGTGGCATGCCAGTCAGTACTGACGGGGTAATACTTGGCGCTTGGGCGTTTACTTATACTCCCCAACGCATTTTAGATATTGGCTGTGGAACTGGGCTATTATCATTAATGTGCGCCCAACGTTTTGTCGCTAGCCAAATTATGGCCATTGATATCGACCATCACGCTTATGAATGTACCTTGGCTAACGCTCATCGCTCACCATGGGAAAAACGAGTACAAGTCATCCATGGTGATATTGCTGACTTAGCATTAACACAGTTAGTTGATGGGATTATTTGTAACCCACCTTATTTTAATCAAGGGCAAACCGCTCAACAAACTCAGCGCGCAATTGCCCGCCACACTAAAGCTCTTTCTCATCAGCAATTATTAAATGATTTTGCTAAACATTTGACCATTGAAGGCTGTGCCAGTGTCATTTTGCCTTATGAAGAGGGTGAAGCATTTATTGATTATGCTTTACAGCAAGGCTGGTCTCTGACCCGTTTATGTCGCGTAAAAACCACCAGCCGCAAACCACCCCAAAGAATATTGTTTGAAATCAGTCGCCAAGCTCAACCTTATCAAGAATCAGAACTGATCATTCAGCACAATAATGCCTATAGCGAAGCCTTTATTAGTTTGACTCGTGATTTTTATCTTAAGATGATGTAATTAAAGATGTGAACTAGACTGGGATCCAACTATACTGTGCGCCCCTTATTTTTTGACAATTCAGCCCGATCCTTGCGGAGTACATAAACTGTGATTAATACCTTTGCTGACCTAGAACTGGATGACAACCTGCTTAAAGCCATTCATGAAATGGGCTTTGAACGCCCAACACAAGTTCAAGAGGAGGCGATTCCCCAAGCCTTAGATGGCAGAGATATTTTAGCTTCTGCTCCAACTGGAACGGGAAAAACAGCATCGTTTGTCATTCCTGCATTACAGTATTTACAAGATTTTCCGCGTAAAAAACCAGGGCCAGCACGAGTATTGATCTTAACCCCTACCCGTGAACTTGCTCTACAAATAACCGAACAAGCACGCCAACTCGCTCAATATACTCATTTAAATATTTTTGCCATCACTGGTGGCGTTCAATATCA
>SLFB01000090.1 GCA_007124475.1 Vibrio sp.
ATAGGAACTTCGCCAACAACCATAATGAAAGACAAAATAAACACAACAGCCAGAATCGGTACCGAAAGTGGTAGTAATACTAGTCTAAACGCTTGCCATGGTGTTGCACCATCAAGAGCAGCAGCCTCTTCTAATGAGTTATCAATACTCTCAAAGTAACCTTTAATCGTCCAAACATGCAGTGCAATACCGCCCAAATAAGCGAAGATTAAACCACCATGCGTGTTAAGTCCTAAGAACGGAATGTATTGACCTAATTTATCAAATAACGCATATATCGCAACTAAAGCCAATACCGCTGGGAACATTTGGAAAATCATCATTGCCTTTAAAATCGTTTCTTTCCCTTTAAAACGCATCCGCGCAAAGGCATAGGCCGACGTAGTGGATAATGCCACAATAAAGACTGAACTGATCACACCAACCTTAACCGAGTTCCATAACCAAGTTAATACTGGGAATGGCGGTGGAATGACGGTCCCATCAGCGTGAGTGACCGTCATTCCTAAAGCAAGTTTCCAGTGCTCTAAGGTCGGATCACTTGGGATCAAACTGCCTGTTGCAAAGTTACCTTGACGGAATGAAATCGCAATGATCATTAGCAAAGGAAAGATGATCAATGATAGAAAAAACCATAATGCGATATGAGAAGCCCAAACACGATATTTGAGCGATTGTCCTTGTACCATAGCCATAATATTCGCTCCTATTTGGTTTCTGAAACTTTAGCAAATCGTAAATTAACTAATGCAATCGCACCAACTAACAAGAAAATCAAGGTTGCAATCGCACTGGCAAGACCAAAGTCTTGACCACCTGAACCTTCAAAGGCGATACGGTAAGTGTAGCTAACCAATAAATCGGTATAACCCGCTGGCTCTGAAGTACCAATCATATTTGGACCACCTTGAGTCAACAACTGTATCATTACGAAGTTATTGAAGTTAAAGGCAAATGCTGCGATTAAAAGCGGAGTTAACGGTTTAATCATTAACGGCAACGTAATATGAAGGAAGTTATGAATAAAATTCGCCCCATCAATCGCAGATGCTTCGTATAAATCATCAGGAATCGCTTTTAAGAGGCCCATACACAAAATCATCATATAAGGGAAACCGAGCCAAGTATTAACAATCAAAACCATAACACGAGCTAGCACTGGATCGGAAAACCAAGTTGGTTTGATACCAAACAAGGCTTGTAACATCACGTTAATCTCACCAAAACTTTGGTTGAATAAGCCCTTAAAAATTAGAATTGAAATAAACGCTGGGACGGCGTAAGGAAGAATGAGTAAGACTCGATAAATTGCTCGTCCTTTTAACGCTTCCCATTGAACCAAACTCGCTAATACCAAGCCGATGATTAATGAGAAAAATATTGATAATGCAGAGAACATTACCGTCCAAATGAAAATACTGATAAACGGTTCTTTGATGCCATCATCGTTCCATACTCGCTCAAAGTTATGAGTACCAATAGAAACAACAAATCCTGGCGACACTCTATTACCAACAAATTCACCGTGTTCATCAATCGGCTGATAAAAACCCGTTTCCCAATTTGGTTTTAACGTTTCTTGAGTTCTATTATTGTATAGCGTCTCGCCGTCTTCTTGCAGCGTGTATAAAGGAACCACACCCGAGAACTGACGTAAGCCGCTCATACGTATATCTACCCCTGATGGGAAATGTAAATCAATTCCAGTAAGCGTACTGCGATAACCGATAATGGTACGAACTGGCTCAGGCTCACTCAAACTCTCTTCTAAAGTTTTTAAGTAAAGATCAGATGGTACAGAGTCAGTCATTGAAAAACTCTCGGTCACATACCAAGCATCGCCATCTTGTACGGAAATTCTATAGCCATCATGAGCTTTATGAAGCGTAAATGGATAACTTTCACCGCTTTGAAAGGTGCGGTTAAGTAATACGGTTTGAGCACGCTCAAAGGAGAGTTGGTTAGTTGCACTGTAATTGGTGAAAGCCAAATTAACGGTATAAGCCAAAGGGAACAGAATAAACAGGATCATACCTGCTATCCCTGGATAAATATAACGATGGGCATAAGTTTTCTTACTACCAAAAATATACAATGCCAAAGTAGTAAGGATTAAAGTCAAGATAGCAAAAGCTAGCTCACCGCGCGAATACATAAGAATCGTCGTATAACCGTTCACAATACCAACGGTACTTAAAGTGCCCCACTTAAGAAGAGCTCTTTTTGTAATCAGTGGTTTGGCTGAAACCGATACCGCTTCTGTACTTTGAATTGACTGCATATTACAACCTGCTAGCGAAATAAAAACGTAAAAAGCATGGAGAGGCTCCCCTCTCCAAAAAAAGTATAACTAGAGTTATCGAGTCATTTGACGCTCAGCATCTGCTAAAGCCGCATCGACGGTTTGACGTCCATCAACAACATTAGTAATAGCATTAACTGCCGCAGCCCAGAATGAGTTCATCTGAGGAATATTTGGCATAACATCGCCGTTTAATGCATTATCCATAGTCGCTGCAATACGAACATCAGCATCAAGCTCACGCTGGAAAGAGTTAAGGGCAACGGCACCTAGAGGAGTATCGTTATCCACCATACGTAAACCATCGTTGGTTAGTAGGTAATTTTCCAGGAACTCAATAGCAAGATCACGGTTTGGTGATGCAGTGCTAATACCTGCCGTTAAAACACCAACAAAAGGTTTCGATGGCTGACCATTAAAGCTCGGTAAGGTAGTCACGCCGTAGTTAATACCCATGCGCTCAATATTACTCCATGCCCATGGCCCGTTGATGGTCATGGCTGTTTTACCTTTGTTAAATTGAGCTTCTGAAACAGAGTAATCCATATCAGCAGAAATCACGCCTTTATCAACTAAACCTTTAATGAAATGCATGGCACTTTTAACACCTGGTTTCGCGATGCCAACATCTTTAATATCGTAGCCACCACCGGTGTACTTAAATGCATAACCACCATCAGCAGCCATCAAAGGCCAAGTGAAATATGGCGATTTTAGATCCCACATAATAGCGGATTTGCCTTGCTTCTTAAGCTTTTCGTCAAGAGCAGCCACTTCTTCCCAAGTTTTTGGTGGGTTAGGTACTAAATCTTTATTATAAATTAATGATAATGATTCAATAGCAATGGGGTAACCAATAATTTTGCCATCATAGCTAACGGCATCCCAAGCAAAATCAACAATTCCTTCTTTAATGCGCTGCGATGGTTGAAGCTCAACTAGGAAACCACCTTCAGCATAACCACCAAAGCGATCATGTGCCCAAAAAATAATGTCCGGGCCGGCACCTGTCGCCGCTGTTTGCGGGAAACGATCTTGTAAGCCATCTGGATGTGCTACTGTTACTTTAACTCCCGTATCGGCTTCAAACTTTTTGCCAACTTCCGCTAACCCGTTATAACCTTTGTCACCATTAATCCAGTTCGTTAATTGACCTTCTTCAATCGAGGCATTGGCACTGAAAGAACCAAGAGCAACTAATGTACTCAACGCAACCGTGCTTAGGGCATTTTTCATCTTCATATCCTTGTTATTTCTGTTGTAGGGCGAATCCATTAGAGGTTTTGCCATATTTCATCACTATAATTAGTAAAAATGGCCTCGGACTCATCCTCCTACGCCCTACGCCCTGCCCATTATGACCTAGTTTCGTGATCTGCATCGTTGCTGATTGGCGATCTAAGTCACAAAAAAACCAATGAGCGTGACGAGGTTCAACATAATCACAATCAATAATTTGAGCTAGATCTAACTAATGGTTTCATCCCTAGTGCAAGCTCATCCTTTTCTACTCCCCCTATAAAAAGTTTCTGCAGGAGGATGTGACTACCGACGTCATCAAGGAAACTAAGCTTATCCAAGAGTGGATGGTAAGAACCCTTTCCAGTATCTGTAGCAGTACTGGCTTGCATTGCCAAATTGGTTTGCTGTCATAACTTGTACGTTCGTGGTCATTATGATACGGGGGAGACGTATAAATGACGGGGGAAGCAAACTGGTTGTTGGCTTTGATGGGTGATGTTTTTCTATGAATAAATTATTTATAGGCATCACCCTTTCTTTTCTTATCAAATGACAGAATAAGGCAACGCAGTATAAACTGCTGGATCATCAGCATTCACCATGAAAAATGATTCACCCTAACGTATTCCTACTGTTATTGCCTGCACGATAATTCATATAATGATAGGCAGTAATCATTAAAAAATCTTGATTGAGGACGAGCTACATGGCGAGTGTCACCTTAAAAAATGTATGTAAAGCTTATGGCGATGTACTAATTTCTAAAAATGTTGATTTAGAAATCCCAGAAGGCGAGTTTATGGTTTTCGTTGGCCCATCAGGTTGCGGAAAATCGACTTTATTACGTTGTATTGCTGGATTAGAAGATATCACCTCTGGTGATCTTTACATTGGCG
Organism: Vibrio sp.; assembly: GCA_007124475.1. GTDB lineage: Bacteria > Pseudomonadota > Gammaproteobacteria > Enterobacterales > Vibrionaceae > Vibrio. Next base: position 4,441 of record SLFB01000090.1, read on the forward strand.
ATCAGCGGATGAACGATGTTGAACCCTCTAAACGTGGCGTAGGTATGGTGTTTCAATCATACGCACTTTATCCACACCTAAATTTATATGACAATATGTCCTTTGGTCTAAAGCTCGCCAAAGCAAACAAATCTGAGATCAGTCAACGAGTAGAAAAAGTCGCTGACATCTTACAGCTCAGCCATTTATTAGACCGTCAACCAAAAGCATTGTCTGGTGGTCAGCGCCAACGAGTCGCCATCGGTCGTACTTTGGTTTCTCAGCCCAATGTTTTCTTATTAGATGAGCCATTGTCGAACCTAGATGCTGCACTTCGCGTGCAAATGCGTTCTGAAATAACCAAACTACAGCGTAAACTTGGTTGTACCATGATTTATGTTACCCATGACCAAGTGGAAGCCATGACCATGGCAGACAAAATTGTTGTGCTAGATGCTGGTTATGTCTCTCAAGTAGGTAAGCCGCTGGAACTGTATCATTACCCGAAAAACCGTTTTGTCGCTGGCTTTATCGGTTCACCAAAAATGAACTTTATGAGTGTTACCATTGATGAAGTAGAAAAAGAACAGGTGAAAGTAAAACTTTCTAATGGCATCTCATTCTGGATTCCTGTGGATGGCACTACCGTTAATGTCGGTGAGCGTATGTCATTAGGTGTTCGACCAGAACATCTATTAGAGCCTAAAGAAGGTGATGCACATATCGATGGTAAAGTGATGATCGTCGAGAAGCTCGGTAATGAGACCCAAGTCTACATGAATGTGAAAGGCTCAGATTCCGACATCATTTATCGCCAACCAGACACGCTAGATATTGAAGTCGGTGATACTCTTACTATTGGTCTCCCAGCCCATCGTTGTCATCTATTCCACAGTGATGGCCGTGCATGTCAGCGACTACACCAAGAAAGAGGCGTGGTATTAGAACGTAACTAATCCATTATCCACTCTATACCCAAACAACTTGAAGTTGCAGGTAGGCGGCAAGTGAGCGAGTCCCCATGAGCATAGGCAAACTATGTGATTGCGGTGAACGAACGTAGCCAACACCGCTGCAGCTTCAAGTAGGAAGGGTATAAAAACGCCCTAATGCTACGCATTAGGGCGTTTTTATATTTGCACCTCAGCCAAGCTAAGTTAATATTTAAAAGCTATTTAACACACTTTCGGCTTTCTCTTATACCCAAACAACTTGGAGTTGCAGGCAGGCGGCAAGTGAGTAAGTCCCCATGAGCATAAATAAACTATGTGATTGAGGCGAGCGAACGTCGCCAACGCCCCTGCAGCTTCAAGTAGGAAGGGTATATTCAAGATTAACCGCCGTAATAAAGTAAACACTGCATATTTTCTTCACTATCATGATCAGGTACATATATGAAACACCAGCTATCTCTTAGAGCTTTAGAGCGTGGTGATTTACGCTTTATTCATAATCTCAATAACAACCGCAATATCATGTCTTATTGGTTTGAAGAGCCCTATGAATCGTTTGATGAACTGGAAGAGCTGTACAACAAACATATTCATGACAACGCCGAACGGCGTTTCGTGGTTGAAAATGGACAAAAAGAGTTGATTGGCTTAGTTGAGCTCATCGAAATTAACTACATTCACCGCAGTGCCGAATTTCAAATCATCATCACACCTGAACATCAAGGCAAAGGCTTTGCCCGTACCTTGATTCATCGTGCGCTGGACTATTCGTTTACCATTCTCAATTTACACAAAATTTATTTACATGTAGCCATTGAAAACGATAAAGCGATCCACTTATATGAAAAATGTGGCTTTATTGAAGAGGGCCATTTAGTGCAAGAGTTTTTCATTAATGGCCGCTACCGAGATGTTAAACGGATGTACATTTTACAGAATGATTATTTATACCCAAACAACTTGGATTTGCAAGTAAACGGCAAATGAGCTTATCCCCATGAGCATAAATAAACTCTATGATCGGGGTGAACGAACGTCGCCAGCCTGTGCAACAATATTTAGGATGGAATAGCTAGGGTAAACTCAGAATAAGCGTTCAAAAAGCGCACTATCACTCAAGTAACTGAAAGTAAAAAAGGAATAAACAACAAGAAAAGTGATGGCTACGAATAGATTCGGCCGGAAACGAAGGTAGCACTAACGCATTAATCATTTAGTGCCACCTTTAGTTTAGCGAGCAATATTTAAACGACTTTCGGTTACGCCATTGGTTCGAAACCAGCCGGCAATACTGATCCGTTCTGCTTGAGTAGGCAGCACTTCATGAGGAAATTTCTCCGATAAAAACACCACTAAACGACCTGAAATAGGCGCAATCTTCTCAATCAATTGATCGTTCAAATCATAAAGCTTGAGCTCTCCACCATCAGCAGCGCACCAATTAGGATTCATGTAAAACACTGTCGTTAGCTTACGATTTTCATTACCGCGAAACGCATCGAGATGCTTTTTATAAAAATCACCGGCTTCGTATTTCGCGAAATGTGCTTCGTACTCAAATAAACCTAAAAACAGATCTTGATTCACCAGCTGACGAATCTGCTCCATCCGTTCCAAATAATCTTGTATTGGCTGTCCCATCGATTCTCTTAGCCATTGAATCTTATCACTGCGGATCTGGCTAATTCGCTGGGCTTCATCTTGCCGGCCGATACGTGCTTGCTGCCAACTTTCAGGGGCGCAAGATCGTAAACGGCTGACTTGATCGGGAGTCAAAAAATCATCCCACACATACCAACCATGCTCCGCTATCGCGTCCAGCAACTTCCTTAGTTCCATGATGCTCACTACTCGTTTAGTTAAGCATGGGTTATAGCTAACCTCCCTTTACTATACAAATCACATTATTAATCCATAAGGATAATAATCGTTATCGTTGTCCATAATAGGCGTAACACAAGGGTGCGAAGAATATTGAGTTGCTTCGATAATAAAAAACCACCGGAAACCGGTGGCTAAGATAAAACATCGTTAATCGCTAAAAATTAACGGTTCAGCTTGGTCAGCGCTGCAAAGACGCTTTCGACCGCTACCGCACCGGGGTCTTTAACACCACTTAAACTGTCACTGGCTAAATAAGACGAGCGACCAGCATTGGCTTTGTTCATTAATGCGGTGGAAGCACTGCCTTGCTCAGCAGCGCTTGCCGCTTCGGTTAGGCTTTGCCCAGCCACTAACGCTTCCAATGCTGGTTGCAGCGCATCAATCATGGTTCTATCACCCAACTCAGCGCCGCCATACTGTTTCATTTTATTTAATCCCGCCACTAGTGCCCTCGCCAGTGGTTGACCTTCACTCATCTGCTGACCCGCAGCGGTAAAGAAAATCGACAGTAACACGCCACTTGATCCGCCCATCACGGTGGCAAGGCGCTCACCCACTACGCCTAATAACTTATCAACTTGCGCGAATGGCAATTGATTCGCTTGACTCTCACGATAGACTTGTCGTGCACCAGCAGCAAAGGTTGAGCCGGTATCGCCATCACCAACTAGGCTATCGAGACGATTAAGCTCACTTTCATTAGTAATCAAAGTCTGGCAAATACAGTTAACCATCATTTGATGCTCAGCATGCTCGGAAGCTTGATAGTGCAGTTGATCGGCTTGCTTTTCGACTACACGGCGTACCACATCATTAACCGCCAAAGGCGTTGGCCAACTGCTGACCTCGGTTGGAGCCAATAATGCCGCTTCCAGTTGCGTATCTAAATGCAACAACGAAAGAGAAAAACCTTTCATGTCCAACGCCGTCATCAAGGGCGCTGGACCCACTAAATACTGGATTGAAGGCGCAAGAGAAGAATGACACAGATCGCGCGTTAACACGCTCATTTCAAGATTGGATACGCCACCCAAGTTATTGACTAGCACCGCGACTTTATCATCACCGGTTAACGGATAAGCGCTCAGCAGCTTTTCAATCATGATGGCCAAAATCTCACGGCTATTTTGGGTTGCTAACACCGAAACGCCAGGCTCACCGTGAATGCCTAATCCTAGCTCAGCATGACCTGGATTGACTCGCTCACTGTGCGCTTCACCCGGTAAATGGCAACTGGAGAGTGCCACGCCAATACTGGCGGTGCGTTGAATCGCCACTTGCGCCGCTTCAGCGACTGCAGACAGTGATTGACCTTGCTCCGCCGCATAGCCGGCAATTTTATGCACAAATAAGGTACC
>SLFB01000350.1 GCA_007124475.1 Vibrio sp.
GAGGCTGAGTGTTCAGCGACTTGAAAGCCAGCGCTATGTACCGAGCTGCTTACCATAACGGCAAGTGCAACCAGAGTTCGGGGAAAGGTGTTCATTCTCGTGTTCCTAAATATGCAACTGTCGTGGACGATTGAATGTATCCCCTTACGACTTAAAGCTGGTGTGATATTGGCTGTACTTGTTCACCCCAATGGCACAGGTTGTCTATGCCATTGGGATAAGCTTACTTGCCATTTACCAGTAACCCTAAGTTGTTTGGAGATAGCCACTATTGCTTTTATTGGCATGATAGATTCCTACCGCGTTCATGCGGCGTTTTGAAATTGTATCGCTACCGGTGATCGATAATTTTTATACTACGGGCATGTGATGTATAAAAACATAAGTTATCATGTTAAGAATTTGTTTTATTAATGTCAAATTATTGATTTGTTACATTTGAGGGACGGATTATAAAAGTACATTTCGTCAATGTCTTATAGAAATTTTGTGGTAGTACCAGTGTGGGAATGAGCGTTAGATCATGATTTAGAGTTTTATCGTGACAAAAAAACAAATGAAGCCGCTGTTTTATAGGGATTAAACAGCGGCTTCATGATGTTAAACGGCAGGGTTATCGGCCAACAAATGCGACCACAACGCGATGGTTATCTAAAGTGCGTGAGAAGACATAAGCATTGTCTTGTGGGATCTCGTGATGGACACCAGCCCCAATTGCTGGGTTGTTTTGACGAAATTGCCCCAGCTTTTGCCAGTGTTGTAGCAATGCTGCACGTTCTTCGTCCCATTGCCAGTTCATGGAAGAACGGGTGCCTTGATGGAAGTCATCGGCATAAGGGCCTACGTCACGTGCCACTTCATCACCATAGTAAACTTGGATGGCTCCTGGTGTTAATAACAAGGCATTGGCAGCATTACGTTGCATTTCCAATGATTTAAAGCGACCAAAAAATAACTCGGTATCATGGGAGGACATATAGCTAACCGGGTTAAAGTCGTCATGTTTGGCCATGGTGTTGGCATAGTCTTGATATACGTCTTCCATGGTACTTAAACAAGCTGCTCCGCGATCCATTCTTTTTTGTAAATCAAAGTTGATCAAAGCATCAAAACCATCGTCGAAATAAGGACTACGATAAGCACTGTGCGCCCAAACTTCACCCATCATCCAGAACGGTTCTCCTTGTTTTCCATGCTTGGCGCGCCATTCATCAAGGCGTTGGCTAGCGGTGGATTTAAGGCGCTGCCAGACCTCCCCTTCGACATGTTTAACGGTATCAATTCGATAGCCATCAATACCAAAACGTTTTACCCAATCGGTTTGCCACTCGATGAGATAATCAGTCACGGTATAATTGTCGCGCGCTTGGACTCGTGTCCCTGGATTATTGAGTAGCCATTGAGGTGGCGTAACATAAGTGTCGGCCTCAGTGAGAAAATCAGGTAACCCCGCTAACGTTAAGGTAAGATCGCTTGAACCAGGCTCTGGATAGCCAGGTAACCCAGCTCGTACCCAGTCTTTACCCCACCAGTGCTGCCAATTTGGGCTTTGATAATCGATATGTTGATGGTAACTGTGCCAGTTTTCTCCTGCCTTGGGGGCCCAGTCGCTCCACTTTTTGGGTAAGGACGCTGAGTGAACTACCTCAATGCCATCGAATTGCAAGTCAGCTAAGGTGGCATAACCCGTATGGTTAAGGACGGCATCCAGTAAGACTTTAATCCCTCGCTTATGGGCTTCTTTCACTAAGGTGGCGAGATCTTCATCTGTACCAAAGTTCTCGTCGATTTTAGTGAAATCTCGCGTCCAATAACCGTGGTAAGCATAAAAAGGAAAGGAGCCACTGTCGCCTCCACCAATAAAGCCATGTACTTGCTCTACGATCGGAGATAGCCAGATAGCATCAGTACCAAGGCTTTTAATATGATCCAATTTTTTGATGACGCCTTTTAGATCGCCGCCATGAAAGGTACCAATTTCTTGTTGGCCATCTTTTTTACGGCCATAACTGTGATCGTTACTCGGGTCACCGTTATAGAAGCGGTCAACCATGACAAAGTAGATATTTGCGTTGCGATAACTAAATGGTTGAGGCTCGCTTTCAAGTGGTGCAAGAAGCACCAAACCACCACTGGTCGCAGATGGCGTGAGCGATACTTGCCCATTAGTCACCGTTACTGTTTGTCCAGTCATACTATCTTTGAGCACGGTACCTTCTGCAAAACTATCAGCGAGTTGTAAGGTGACTTCGCCCCCTTGGTATTGTTCGCAGGTTACATTGGGAATTGGGCGCTGAAATTCTTGTTGGGTACTGGCGGTGGGTTGGCGGATAAAAGTAACGGTGTGGTTTTTATCGTCATAACTGAACGCATAGTGACCGGTGAAGCGGATATTAAGTGGAAACTCAGTCGTACTGCCGCAGTTCAAGCTGATCGGTGTATTAAAGCGAATGGCCTGTTCACTCTCCGCTTGGCAGTTGCCTTCAATCCCGCTGAACCTTAAGGTGTAGCTGTCTTTGGTTAACGGTACGATCACGGGATCGGTGGCACTGAGTGGAAAGTCACGGCTATTGGTTGTGGTTGAAATACTCATATTCGGTGACGCCCAGACTACAGGGGCGGTGAGCATCATGGCGTAGGCGAGGGTACGCAGTTTCATTATTATATTCCTTGCAAAATGTATCCTTTACCTGCTGATTGTCACCAACAGGCTAGCGTTTAACGCGCTAGGTAGGTGTAAAATGAGGGAAGCGGTTCGTAGGATAAGATAAATCGCTCTTTAAGGGATGACATCATTCCTAATGGCTACGCCCTAAAAACTTGACCAACTTCACTGCGGCTAGGTAAAGGGGCGTAGAAAGGGGGCGTTGTTGTGTGGCTTAACTATCTGCACTATATAACCATCCAACATGACTATCACTCCACGTTGGTGAGGTGTAGCAAAACAAAGTCGAGGACTTAAGAAGCAAAATGATCAAAAGTGTCTGGTTGCTGTTAGCGGTGTGGAGTGGCTACGCTCAAGCGCTGCATCATGAGTTGTTGTTGCCGTTTCTCAATTCTACTCAGCGATTACCAACGGTAGAGGATATTAAGCAAAATGATACTTGGTGGGAGTGCGCCGAACTCGATACTCAACCTCGTTGGTGTAGTGATAGCTTTCAGTATTACGCGACATCCGTTTGGGCTAGCATCACTTTCGATGTCCAAGGACAGGCAGGCTTAACCTTATATACTGCCTACTCTGCTCATGACTGGAGTCAATTACAATACGCTTTACGGCGGGATGGATTTCAGATTGCTGAAGTGACAATCGCTGATCAGCAGTTTTCGATAACGCAACAATTAACCCATTATACTGCCACTGAGCTCGATCGTGAGTTGGTGTTGTTTTTGAACCAGTATGCTAGCCAATTTCCGAAACAGCAAACCTGGTGGTTAAAGCAACGACAGGCTCAGTTGTTTACTGATGGCAAAGAAATTCAGTTACATTTATAGCCTTGCTACCAGTAGCTTTAAGTGGTTTGGGTATAGCTTGGCTGGTAGTTGAAGCTTGCATACGATGAAAAAGGCTCAGTGCCTTAAGGGAGTAATAATGAGCAATAGCATCAATCAGGTCAAAAAGGTCACCATGGCCTCTCAAGGGCCAGAAATTTCGGAGTTGGTACAAGGATATTGGCGATTAGGTGGGTGGCAGATGACACCACAAGCACGTTTAAGCTTTTTGAAGCAGCACCTTGAGCTGGGGATCAGCACCGTCGATCATGCCGATATCTACGGTAATTATCAATGTGAACGTTTATTTGGTGAAGCATTATCGCTTGAGCCATCATTGCGTGATCAGCTCCAGATCATCACCAAATGTGATATAAAATTATGTGGTGATACTTATCCTCAGCAGAGGATTAATCATTATGACACCAGCGCCGCTCATCTTTATCAATCCGTTAATCAATCATTGCAACGTCTTGGTGTCGATGACATTGATGTGCTTTTGCTTCATCGGCCTGATGCACTAATGGATGCCGATGAAGTTGCAGAAGTATTTACTGATTTACACAAGGTAGGAAAAGTTAAACATTTCGGGGTTTCCAATTTTAGTCCGGCGCAATTTGAATTGCTGCAATCACGCCTATCCAAACCCTTAGTGACAAATCAAGTTGAGATTAACCCACTTAATATCGCTGTTGCTCATGATGGGACCTTAGATCAGTTGCAGCGTTTACGTGTTAAACCGATGGCATGGTCATGTTTGGCTGGTGGTCGATTGTTCAATGGTCACGGTGAGCAGGAAAACCGAGTACGTAAAGTGCTTGAGGAGATTCGGCAAGAGATCGCAGCGCAAAGTCTAGATCAAGTGGTCTACGCTTGGGTACGTTGTTTGCCATCTAGCCCTGTTGCTATTCTTGGTTCTGGCAATATCCAGCGGGTGCGAGCTGCCGTTGACGCCTTGTCACTGACACTAACCCGTGAGCAATGGTATCGAGTATGGGTAGCCGCAAAAGGTCATAATGTGCCGTAAGCTTGACTTTGATCGTGAGGGGATAAAAAGCCGCGTCGAGTATTAACGGCGCGGCTTGGTTATAGTTATCAATTCAATAGCATGAGTGATTAGCCAATCACGATTTGTCCCAACAGGTAACCGACACAGCAAGCACTGATCACACCCACTAAACCAGGGGCCATAAAGGAGTGATTAAAATACCACTTACCGATCTTAGTGGTTCCTGTCATATCAAAGTTAACCGTAGCGATATCAGAAGGGTAGTTCGGAATAAAGAAGTAACCGTACAGCGCAGGCATTAAGCCAACCAACAAAGCCGGCTCTAAACCAAGTGCAACCCCTACAGGTAACATCATCTTCGCGACTACCGCTTGTGAGTTTACTACCACAGACACAATGAATAATGCGAGTGCAAAGGTCCAAGGATAGGCGTTAACCATATCTATGATCCCTGAACGGAACTGTGGCATCGCATATTGGAAGTAAGTGTCCGACATCCAGGCAATACCAAAAATAGCAATGGCTGCAACCATACCAGATTTAAATACCACACCCTCAGGGACGGTTTTAGGGTTGACTTTGGCGACCAATAAAATAATCCCACCAAAGCAGAGCATCATCATTTGAATTACGGTAGCCATATCAATCGCTTTGTCACCGGAAATCATCCTGACTTCTGGGAACATGGCAATGAATACAATCGTGATGATAGAAAGAATGAAGAGCATAACAGACTGTTTGGCAGCTACTGGTAGCTCTTCATCTAATGACGTCGCGGTTGTACTTAGAATCTTATCTTTGAATACAGGGTCTTGCAGACGTTGTTGATAATCGGGATCCTGTGCCAGTTCCTTACCGCGACGCATACTATATAGCGACATTAAGATGGTACCGATGAGCGTTGCTGGCACCGTCACCATTAAAATCGATAACAGCGTAATATTGTGATTAATATTGGATAGTGAAGCTAAATAATAAAACACGGCGGCGGAAATCGGCGAAGCTGTGATGGCAATTTGTGAAGCGACAGAAGCGGCAGCCATTGGACGTTCTGGACGAATGCCATTCTTCAATGCCACATCACCGATAATTGGCATAATTGAATACACCGCATGCCCAGTACCCAAGAGGAAGGTCATGCTATAAGTGACTAGGGGAGCAACCATGGTGACTTGTTTTGGGTTACGGCGTAACAATTTCTCAGCCACTTGCAACATGTATTTTAAGCCGCCGGCGGCTTCTAAGATAGAGGCACAGGTGACTACAGCTAAAATGATCAGCATCACGGTGACGGGTGGCGAGGTCGGTGGCATTTTAAAAATAAACACTTCTACCACTAAACCGATGCCAGAAACGACACCAAGGCCTATGCCTCCGTACCGAGAGCCGATGTACAACACAATTAAGAGGAATAAAAATTCCAAATACAACATATAAACCTGACCTTATTATTGAATTTTGCTATGCCCTTCCGACTTGAAGCTGCAGGGGTGTTGGCTACGTTCGTTCGCCCCAATCACATAGTCTCTCTATGCTCATGGGGACTTAATCACTTGCCGCCTAACCGCAACGCTTAGTGATGTGGGGTCGCTTGATCGAACCGAGCGATTGCTCTCGACTTAACGTTGCTGCGCGATGGACTATCCTTTGTTTTGTGGCTTTATTTTCTGATCTGATACACAAAAATGATGAAAGCGAGTTCACACAAATTTACATTTTAAAAATGGAAAGATATTTTTGGGGGTTATTTCACATTAAATTCTAGAAAAGTTAATAACTTGGGGTGGGTAATGTATCCCAAGTGTTGTGATTTACCGTTGAGAAAGGGCAAAAAAAGCCGAGCATAGCTCGGCGATAGTGGGGGATGATGATTTGAGTTTACTTAAAGGGATTCATCATAAATGGTCGGGATAGGTTGACGCTTATGCTGAGTGGTTTGATAAATGTGTATTAAACGTTCAGTGACATAGCTAGGTACCGGTTTACCTTCTAAAAAATCATCAATTTCAGCGTAAGTTAAATTCAACGCGTCTTCATCGGCTTTTTGCGGTGTTAATTCCTCCAAATCAGCGGTTGGCACTTTATTTACCAATTGCTGAGGAGCTCCCAGTGTCGCTGCTAGCAAACGTACTTGACGTTTGTTCAGCCCGAAAAGAGGCGCTAAATCACAAGCGCCATCACCATACTTGGTATAAAAACCGGTGATATTTTCTGCTGAATGATCGGTTCCTAGTACCAGACCACCAACGTACCCAGCGATTTCATATTGCGCTATCATGCGAGCACGGGCTTTGACATTACCTTTGACAAAATCGATCTTAGTTTGATCGCTCGGTAATAAGCCGGTATTGCTCAGCGCAAGATGAGAAGCCGCGTGCAAACCATCGACACCAGCTTTAATATTGACAGTAACCGCATGGCTTGGCTGAATAAAGGACAACGCCAGCTGGGCTTCTTGCTCATCTTGTTGTTCGCCATAAGGTAAGCGAACGGCGATAAATTGGTAAGCTTGTGTTTGCTGCTCTTGATTAAGCTGATCGACAGCGAGCTGGGCAAGGCGGCCGCAAGTGGTTGAGTCAACACCACCACTAATGCCAAGCACTAAAGATTTACAGCCCGAAGTTAACAATTTGCGTTTAATGAATGTAACCCGGCGTTCTATCTCAAATTGCGGATCGATGGTGGGTAAAACGCGCATTTCTTGTCGAATAGTGTGTTCCATAAGATTTCCTTTCTTGCTTGCTTAACCAAATGGTTAGTACTCGCATTCTAATATAACTTAGGTATATCATACCGTAATCATTGAATTAGAACACCGCAACGTCGGATTAAGTAAAAAATTGAGGAATTGATGGAAAGAATAGCGGTTTTTGGTAGTGCATTTAATCCTCCATCATTGGGACACAAACAGGTGATTGAGTCACTTGACCATTTTGATCGTGTCTTGTTAGTGCCAAGCATTTCTCATGCTTGGGGCAAAGAGATGCTAGACTACGCTCAGCGCTGCCTATTGTTGCAAGCATTTATTGATGATTTAGCGATTAATCATGTTGAACTCTTGACGATTGAGCAAGAAATATGGCAACCTGGTCAATCTGTGACCACTTACGCGGTTTTATCTCATTTACAACATCAGTGGCCTGAAGCTCAGTTAACGTTTGTTATCGGCCCAGATAATTTTTTCCGCTTCCCTGAGTTTTATCGAGCCAATGACATTGTTCAGCAGTGGTCAGTTTTGGTTTGCCCCGAAAAAATAAAAATTCGTAGTACAGATATTCGTCAAGCGATTGCTCATCAACAATCCGTGCACGCACTGACTACACCTAGTGTGACGCGGTTGCTAGAACAAATGCAACTTTACCGTTAAAGATCGACCATTGTTAAATAGAGTATTTAAAATATGATTCAGCCAATGATTTGGGGGTGGCTCGCACTCTCTAACATGGCGATGGAATGCGTTAATGTTCAGGACGATATCCTTGCTGGGGCAGCACGCTCCGTTGTATTTTATCATCCTACATCTTGTTCTCATGCTGACAAGCAAGAATCTATCTCTTTGTTAAGATTACATTTTAGCAATATTAATGACGATAGAAACGATTACTGGCATGGTTGGATAGCGGGTCAATCAATGGCTATCGAACCTATGCTAAGTTCGAATTATCAACAAAATTATTTTGGCTTAAGTTTGTGGATGCCAGAGCAGTTTGCTGTTCAAGAATTTGATATGGATTTAGATGAATGGTTAAAAAGCCATGGCGTTGCACTGAGTTTAGCTTTTGGTGATAAACACTCTGGATTGCCTCGTTTGCGTTTAGATCATCATTTGCATGGCATTGCCTCAAAAGAGTGATTTTTACAGCTAAAAACCCCGTTTTAAATGCTGCTCAATAATATTGAGGGTTCCCCACATTCACATCACCTATTTTATGCTAATGGGGATGAATTCATTTGCCAGATAGCTACTTTCTCAGTTATACGCATGGAGCGATATTACACCGGTAACGGCATGGGTTTTGATGGGTTCTGAGGTTTGTAGACCCGTCTTA
>SLFB01000322.1 GCA_007124475.1 Vibrio sp.
CAGTGCTGAATTAGAAATAAATAGGCTTTGTGCATGATGATCGTATTGTGAGCGAAAGGCGCTAATTAAATAAGGCGCTAACTGGTTACCAATCGTATCACTGGCTCCAATGCGTAATTGGCCAGCGAGGCTATTTTGCTGATCAAACAGATGATGCAGATCTTTGGCTCGTCCCAGCAATTCATCGGCTAAAGGTAATAGTTTTTGCCCTTCTTGATTCAGGATTAACCGGTTATTGACCCGATCAAACAGTGCATGTCCCAAGTGTTTCTCCAACTCAGCCAAGGCTGAACTCACCGCCGCTTTAGAAAGAAATAGTGCCTCGGCAGCTTCAGTGAGGGTTTTGTGCTGAGTAATGGTCATAAACACATTGAGCTGTTTTAACGAAATGGGACTGGCCATAGTTTGTTTAGTTTTATTGAACGCAGGTTATAAATAATCAGATATATTCAAACATTAAGCAAGGGTATCATGCGCGTATTGCGATAATAAGCCGGGTTGAGGTCAGTATGATTCAAGCAGCAAAAACAAAAGTGATGGGAGCACCAACACCCATGGCCGGATTGGCATTAGGTATTGCCAGTTTAGGTTGGAGCTGGGAAAACCTTGCCAATTTACAAGGCTACGGTCAGTGGCTTGGCGCAGCGCTAGCCAGTGTGTTATTGATTGTTTTAGCGCTCAAGTTTCTTTTACATCATCATTTACTTCGTCAAGATTTGGCGCATCCTGTGGTAGGCAGTGTCGTGCCCACTTTTGCTATGGCGTGCATGGTGGTGTCTCATTCGGTCGGCCAATTTTCACCACTCTTTGGTGATGGATTGTGGTTGTTGGCGGTGCTATTGCACGTCATCTTCTTGGTGAGTTTTGTTTATCATCGTGCTAAAGCGTTTGAATTGCACCATATGGTGCCGAGCTGGTTTGTACCACCAGTAGGGATCATTGTGGCTGATGTGTCATTTTCTGGTAACCCGCTATTGGCTCCGGTTGCTCATGCAACCTTAATCTTTGGTATGTTGGCGTATGCGGTAATGCTACCGATGATGATCTACCGTTTTATGTTTACCCATCAAGTACCCGATGCGGCCAAACCCACTTTGGCGATTTTGGCAGCGCCAGCGAGTCTCTCTTTAGCGGGTTATTTAACGGTGACAACTGAGCCATCGCCGGTGATCATTGCGCTATTATTTGGTATTGCGGTATTAATGACTGCGATTATTTACCTCGCGTTTACTCAATTACTGCGTTTACCTTTTAGCCCAGGTTATGCCGCGTTTACTTTCCCAATGGTGATTGGTGCTACTGCATTATTTAAAACTGCTCATTGGATGGAAAGCGTCAATCTCGATCCTCACTATGTGCAGCAGGTTCATGCCCTTGCCAGCTTTGAACTGATGGTGGCTACCGTGGTGGTTGGATACGTAGCGCTACGTTACCTGATGTTCTATTTTCCAGCTCGCTCATTGGCTGGTCAGGCGGGATAATTATCCTATATTAGAGGTAATAGACCCTAGGAAAATTATCCAGTTAACAGCACTTATGCTACTCTGAACCTTTATTAAGGGCAGAGTAGTGTGAGTGTATTGTGTTTACCGTTTATCATTCGAATAACGTTGAAATCCTCAAAACGCTGTTAGTTCAGTTGATCAAAAACGACCCGTTAGCGCACCCGTTTGACAAAGAAAAAATCCTGGTACAAAGCTCAGGCATGTCACAATGGTTGAAGATGGCGTTAGCCAAAGAAATTGGCATTGCAGCGAATCTTGAGTTTCCATTACCCGCCAGTTTTATTTGGGAGATGTTCACCCAAATTTTACCTGAGGTGCCAAAGCGCAGCGCTTTCAATAAAGAAGCGATGACTTGGAAACTGATGCGCTTGTTACCAACTCTGCTCTCTCATCCACAGTTCGCGGCGTTAGAACGCTATCTAGAGCAAGACGAAGACCATTCTAAGCTCTATCAACTGGCGGAAAAAATTGCCGATATTTTCGATGGTTATTTAGTGTATCGCCCAGATTGGATCGCTCAATGGGAAGCGGGAGAGGAAGTTAAAGAGCTCGATGACGAGCATCCTTGGCAAGCGATATTATGGCAAGCCCTATATCAAGATACCCTCCAGCAAGGTCAATCTCATTATCATCGCGCCAATTTGTATCAGCGCTTTATTGAGCACTTGGCCAGTGGTGTGTTTGACATCAGCCAGTTTCCCAAGCGATTGTTTATTTTTGGTATTTCCTCCTTACCGCCACGCTATTTGGATGCGCTACGAGCACTCGGTGAACACATTGATGTGCACTTAATGTTTACTAACCCTTGCCAGCATTATTGGGGGGATATTCGCGATCGAAAAACCTTGGCCAAACTGGAGAGCCGCCAGCGCAAAATGCTGGCGCTACAAAATAATGAGATTCAACTGGCTGGTCAGCGCTCGCCACTGAAAGGTGGTATAGAAGCCAACTTGGCTGATGAGCTGCACAATGAAGCGTCAGTGGGCAATAACTTGTTAGCCTCGATGGGCAAATTGGGGCGCGATAATCTTTATTTATTGTCGTTACTTGATTGCGAAGAGTTAGAGCTGTTTATGGCACCGCCGCGCGATAGTTTATTGCATCATCTGCAAGCGGATATTTTGCATTTAGAAGAGCATCAAGATGAGCAGCAATTAGACAGCAGCCAGCACAAGCAATGGATTGCGAGCGATGATGCTTCACTGACCTTGCATGTGTGTCATAGCCCAATGCGAGAAGTGGAGGTATTGCATGATCAATTGTTGGCGATGTTTGATGCTGACCCTGATCTCAAGCCGCGTGATATTATTGTCATGGTACCGGATATTAACGCTTACAGCCCAGCGATTGCGGCAGTGTTTGGTAATGCACCGGGGGAGCGCTTTATTCCTTATTCGATTTCTGACCGCACGGCGGATCAAGAAAGCCCGATATTAAAGGCCTTTATGCAGTTGGTTCGCTTACCTGAGTCGCGTTGTTTAGCCTCTGAGTTACTCGAATTACTGGAAACGCCAGCGATAATGGCGAAGTTTTCGGTTAGTGAGCAAGAGTTTGCGCAAGCCAAGTTATGGGTTGAAGCCGCGGGGATCCGCTGGGGGCTGAATGCTCATACCGCCGAACAATTTGAGCTACCAGCAACCGAACAAAATACGTGGCAGTTTGGTATTGAGCGCATGTTACTAGGCTATGCGATGCCCGCTTCGGCAGGCTTGTTTGCGCAAGGTGAATATGGCTTAGCACCTTATAACGAAGTGCAGGGATTAAACGCTGAGTTGGCGGGGAAATTGGCCCATTTTATTCAGCAAATCAGCGACTATCGTGCACGTTTGGCTGACACTCAAACCATCGAACAGTGGCGCAGCCTGCTGGGGCATTTGTTGGATGATTTTTTCCAAGTCGATATTGATGGTGAACTGACGCTGAAATCGATTCGCGATACGCTGGCACAATTACAAGATCAGTTGCTGGACGCCAAATACGATCAAGCCTTGGCGGCGACGATTATCATTGATTATCTTGATAATAAATTGTTGGCGACACGAGTGAGTCAACGCTTCTTGGCTGGGCAAGTGAACTTTTGTACTTTAATGCCAATGCGTTCGATCCCTTTTAAAACCGTCTGTTTGTTAGGTATGAATGATGGTGTTTATCCGCGTACCATGGTCAAAGACAATTTCGACTTGATGAATACACGTCCGCGAACGGGAGATCGTTCACGGCGAGATGATGATCGCTACCTGTTTTTGGAAGCGCTACTTTCGGCGCAGCAAACTCTCTACATCAGTTACGTTGGTCGCTCAATTCAAGACAATACCGAACGAGTCCCTTCGGTGCTAGTGGCCGAGTTGCTGGAGTATTGTCAGTTAAACTATTGCCTACAAGGGGATCAGTCATTAACGAGCGATCAGTCAGCGGAGCGATTAAGCCGAGCGTTAACTCATCTTCATGCCATGGTACCGTTTAGCTCACAAGCGTTTTTAGCTTCGCCTGCTAGTTACGCGAAAGAGTGGTTACCAGCGGCCAATCGGCAAGGGCAGGCGCGGAGTGAATTTAATCGTGCGTTAACGGATTATTTACTCGATGCTACCTTTCCTTTGAGCCTAGATCTGGTGGAGTTACAGCGTTTTTGGCGCTTACCCGTTCAGTACTTTTTTAATCGCCGTTTGAAAGTCTCCTTTGAGCCACCGCAATCGGTGATGGAAGATGAAGAACCTTTTGCTTTAAACGGCTTAGAGAGTTATCAGCTGCGCGATCAACTGCTTGATATCGTTTTGACACAGCCAAATGACGCTCAAGCACTGAGCCGCTTTTTTAGCGAGCAACGTGCACAGGGCAAATTACCGATTGGTGCGTTTGGTGAACTGGAATTTGAAACGAACCGAGTTCAAGCTCAAGAATTGGCTGCAAAGATCGAGTTTCTGTGTCATTCCCCCCTTGAAGATCAAGAAATTAATTTACGTCTGCAGCCATGGGGCGAGGGCAAAACCGTCCATTTAACCGGATGGCTGACCAAATATTATCAATCGGGTTTAGTGCGTTATCGCAGTGGGGCGGTTCGAGCTCAGGACTACCTCGCGGCATGGATCGATCATCTCGCCCTTGCGGCAATGGGGAGTCAGGCGGCAACGCATCTGATTGGTTACGATCGTAAACAGGGAGTACAACATTGGCGCTATCCAGCGATAAATCAACAGCAAGCGCAAGCATTACTGGCTGAATTAGTGCGCTTGTTTTATCAAGGCATGAATGAGCCATTAGCGTATTTTCCGAAAACGGCATTAGCCAGTATTGAAGCTGGATTTAACCGTGGTCAATGGCACGAAGATAGCGAGAAAGCATTGAAAAAAATGGCCGATAGTTTCAACGATAGTTATATGAGTCATGGTGAAGGTAGCAATGTATACATTGCCCGTATTTGGCCACAGTGGGATGAGTCGCTTGCAGAGCAAGTTCGCCTTCTCGCCAGTCTGGTGCTTCAAGCGCCAAGGTTGGCCGCGCAATCCATGACTGAAATGGAGTCTTGATGCGATGAGCAAAATTAACGCCAGATTATTAGCATTTGCGCTTAGTCTTATATCGGTGTGCTTTGACACACAAGGGCATTCAAAGGTTGATGACTTATGAGTAGCACATCGTCAGCGGTCGTCACACCGTTAGATCCCCTTACTTTTCCACTGCATGGCGCGCGATTGATTGAAGCGTCAGCGGGCACTGGAAAAACCTTTACCATTGCAGGTTTATATTTACGCTTATTACTTGGGCATGGCGATGCCACTACTCGCCACCCAACGCCACTGACGGTAGATCAAATCTTGGTGGTGACGTTTACGGAAGCGGCCACGGCAGAATTACGCGATCGTATTCGTCAGCGTATTCATCTAGCGCGACTGGCTTTTTTGCGCGGCTCTAGTGATGATCCTGTCATTCAAGGTCTGTTGGCTGATTATGACGATCACATCTTGGCTGCCAAGGTTTTATTGCAAGCTGAACGACAAATGGATGAAGCGGCGGTGTACACCATTCACGGCTTTTGCCAGCGGATGCTGACGCAAAATGCGTTTGAATCAGGGAGCCGTTTCAACCATGAATTTATCACCAATGAAAGTGATTTAAAGGCGCAAGTGGTCGCCGATTATTGGCGTCGCCAGTTTTATCCATTGTCGCTTGAGTTGGCGGCGGAAGTTCGTCGTTTATGGCCGTCCCCACAGGCGTTATTAGAAAAAATTGGCGGCTACTTAACGGGCTCTCCCTTGAGTTTATCGGTTCAGGCGATGGAGGGAGAATTAAGCGCACTGTATCAAACGTGCCTAGCTCGAGTGGCGGAGTTAAAGCAGCAATGGTTGCAATATCATCAAGATATCACGCCTTGTATTGAAGGCTCAGATTTGCACGCCGCAACGAAAAAAGCACTGCTCAAGCGGGTCGATTTTTTAACTCAGTGGGCGCATCAAACCTCTCATCAATTGCTGTTACCCGATGAGCTAACGGAATTCACGCAAACTGGCTTAAACGCTAAATCGAAAAAGGGCAATCCACCCCAGCATGCTTTGTTTGTCATGATTGAAGATTTTTTATCTCAGCCGAATGACTTATATGCGCCGTTGCTGGCTCATGCGATTGCCCATTGTCGCCATCGCCTAGCGAAGGCCAAAGCGCAGAAGCAATGGTTATCGTTTGATGATCTGTTAACTCAACTGTCAGCGGCGATTGATCAAGATGAATCAGGACAATTAACCGAGCGAATTCGCCAATTATATCCGGTGGCGATGATCGATGAGTTTCAAGATACCGATCCGCTGCAATACAGCATTTTTAGTCGCATCTATTTGCCACAAGCCGAATGTGGCTTATTAATGATTGGCGATCCGAAACAGGCGATTTATGGTTTTCGGGGCGCGGATATCTTTACCTACATCAAAGCTCGTCAGCAGGTGAGTGCCCATTACACCTTAGGCACTAACTGGCGTTCTAGCGCACAAATGGTGAGCGCAGTTAACCAGTTATTTAGCTCATCAACTAGCCCTTTTATGTATGATCAAGACATTCCGTTTTTGCCGGTTGCCGCTAGCCCGAACGCCGATAAGCGACAATGGCTACTCAACGGGCACAGTCAACCAGCCTTAACCTATTGGCTGCAAGAGGCCGATAAACCAATCCCAAAAACGGAATACTTATCCTGCATGGCTAAGGCGTGTGCAAGTCAGATCCAAGCTATTTTAACCGCCGCACAGCATCAGCAAGCGTATTTTAAAACCGCGCATGGGCAAAAGCTGATTCAGGCTGGTGATATTGCGGTGTTGGTTCGCACTGGCAGCGAAGGGCGGATGATCAAACAAGCCCTTGCTGAGCAAGGCATTGCCAGCGTTTACCTTTCCAATCGAGATAGCGTGCTTAGTAGCGATGTCGCGTTAGATATGCAGCGCTTATTACAAGCGGTGCTCACCCCTGACGATGAGCGGGCGTTACGCGCGTGTTTAGCATCGCCCTTATTTGCTCTGGATGCGCTGAGTTTGGATGAGTTAAACAACAATGAAATCGTTTGGGATAAGGTACTTAACGAGTTCAAAGGCTATCGTCAATTATGGGCGGAGCGTGGTGTATTGCCTATGCTGCGTAATGTTATGAGCAAGCGACACATTGCGGAGCGTTGGTTAGCAGAGCCTAATGGTGAGCGTCTGCTCACCGATTTTATGCACATCGGTGAGTTGCTGCAGCAAGCTCGGCAAGAGATCGATAGTGATCATGGCTTATTACGTTGGTTAGCTCAGGGGATCAGTGATGCACTGCACGGCTTAGGGGGTCAAGATGATCAGATCCAACGTTTGGAATCAGAACAAAACTTAGTGCAAATT
This sequence comes from Vibrio sp., assembly GCA_007124475.1. Taxonomy (GTDB): domain Bacteria; phylum Pseudomonadota; class Gammaproteobacteria; order Enterobacterales; family Vibrionaceae; genus Vibrio. The sequence goes on from SLFB01000322.1 coordinate 7,358, forward strand.
GTCACTATCCATAAGTCGAAAGGCCTTGAGTATAATTTGGTCTTTTTGCCTTTTGTGACCAGCTATCGCAAAGCCAATGAAGCGAAATACTACGACTCAGCAAAGGATCAAACCATACTCGATATCACTGACAGTGAAGCCGCGCTTGAACAAGCCGATAAAGAGCGCTTGGCAGAAGATCTGCGTTTGATTTATGTTGCCTTGACGCGTGCGGTCTATGGCTGTTTTATCGGTATCGCGCCGCTGCGCAATGGTCAGTCGAGCAAAGAGCCGACAGGGGTTCATTTAAGTGCCATCGGTTATTTATTGCAAAAAGGTCAGGCAGGAGGCATCGCTGATTTACGTTTGGCTCTCGATGCGCAAAGTAACGCTGAGGTGACTGTTAGCGAGCCGCCAGCAGCGCGAGCAGAAGTCTTCACTGTGATGGATAAAGAGAGTGAGATACTGAGCGCGCGCACGTTACAAAGCCATATTGATCGTCATTGGCGGGTGACGAGTTATTCTGGTTTAGTTAAGCAATCGAGTAAAGCGGCTCACCATGAACCAAGTTTGGAAGTGGCAGGCTTTGATATTGATTCCGCCGATGAGCAGAGGCTCACACCGTTGACGAACACGGAACGGTCGATTTTTAGTTTTCCGCGTGGTGCTGCGCCGGGAACGTTTTTGCACAGCTTGTTTGAAGTGGTGGAATTTACCGAATCGGCCAACAGTGATGAGAATCAGCAACGAATCCTTGAATTGATGGAACGAGAGCAGGTTGATCTGGAATGGTTACCTGTGTTGCAGCAGTTGGTGGATACCGTTTTAGCCACCCCGCTCGATGGTAAGGTATTACGCTTAAATCAAAAACATGCCCGTCAACGTTTGGTGGAAATGGAATTTCTTTTGCCGATTGAGGTGTTGAGCGCACCGAGTCTCAATCGCATTGTGCAGCGTCATGATCCTTTATCTGCCAAAGCAAGCGAACTCGGCTTTTATCCGGTACAAGGCATGCTCAAAGGATTTATTGACTTAGTGTTTGAACATCAAGGTAAATATTACTTATTAGATTGGAAGTCCAACCATTTGGGCGATGAGATCAGCGCTTATCACGGCGAGCGTTTAAAAGCGGCG
>SLFB01000072.1 GCA_007124475.1 Vibrio sp.
CATCAGTTGCCACAGAATTAGGGTTTAATGATCAAAGTCACTTTCATCGTAATTTTAAAAAACTAGTAGCAGCCACTCCAGCTCAATACAAAGATTAATCTACATTAGTTCTGCTGTGAATGTTTGCTACGCCATTTTGTATGGAAACGGATTACTTCGTCAGAAATAAATATAAATATAGAATGCTCTTCCGACACTCATTACACCGAAAGCATGATGTAATCGATTAGTATATCGACTAGATTCGACGGTTTGATAAGCGGTGAAAAGCTTCTCTGACGTACATGGAAAGAGAGGTAAGATACAATGCGATATACTCTCGTCTCTATCCCTTCTGAAAAGGGGATTTGCAATACACCATCTAATCTGTAACTTTCTAATTTAGTAAGCGCTGTAACTCACAAATGGACAACAACGTGTTATTGGTTTTTCTAAATTAGTAAATTACGGATTATATTTTGTATCGACAACGCATACACCTCAGGTCAGAATTTAAATGGTTTGAAAGGTGTCTAGCTTTTTTAAGCCTTGCCATACTTCATCTGAAAGCTATCGGTAACTAGCTTTTGACTTCAAAACTTCCACATGTTCAAAGCCGTTAGCATCCAAAAACAATCGTATAGTATTGTCATCTGCTTTGCATTTGGGGCCTAGAATGACCCTCTTAATCGAAGGTTTTGAAAATTCAAGCTCAAAGTATGATGCAATAGTGCCTCCTGTTACACGGAATCTTAAATTTTCTTTGTATTTTAATTTATCCAATTCTACTAGTTTTATGAACCTTAGCTCTTTTTCTTCTGAAAATGCGGGGTTTTTACTAAAGAAGGACTGAAGCTCAATGTTAGCCTTGATATCCCAGAACTCTCTTATGGGTAGCGTTTTATATGCATCTTTTCTGTTATTGCCTGATATTTTGTTAATTGCATTTACAGTTCTATCTACCAAAGTTTTGGAGGCAACTTCCTGTTCTTCTTGGCAATAAATTATATCTGAATAGAAAGTAGAATCGACCAACCTTTCTGGCAACTCACTCAAGGATACTTTGTTGAATGCTGACTCATCGAAGAATATCGAGACGCCAAAACCGTCATCAGCATAGGCACGCCATTGACTAAGTAAGTCTCCCTCTTTGGAGAAACAACATATGTGAGGGGTTAGGTTTGAATTTAAAGAAGAGTTGATGAAATCATCTAAAATCTCTTTTTGAGATAGAGATAGATGTAAACCTTCAATAGAGCGTTCTAAGCCTTTAGCGAACAACTTTCCAAACCAACTTATTTCTAGTGCATCATTCATAGCTCTCGCGTCCGTAAGCCAAAGCGAATTATTTTGTATTATAGATAGAAAACCATTTAAGTCGGTATAATGATACATCGCAGTGACTCCGATTGAGGGTGAGGCTAAGTGCATGATTTGGGTTGGTAAAAAGCTATAAATGCTTAAGAGGAAAGAACCACTACTACCATGACAAAAAGTAACTAAAAAGGCAATGTATTGAGGTTGGTGTTCAACTATTGCTAGCTCATTATGGGGCAAAAATGAGTTTACTCAGGCATAGCTCTGAATTTAAGCGAGCTTGATTCATTGTTCAGATCAAGAAGCTAGGCTTAACTTTCTGGCTTTATTCAAAACTTATAAAATAAAGCCTTTGATACCCCGACAGCCACAATTCACTTTGATTAATGGCCGCACTAACGCTTTTGCTGAATATCGTAGCTGATTTGCTTATCGGCGTTCTTTAATGGTACCCCTACCTGATTAAACGCCTTTTGAATAGTGGTTGAGACATGCTGGCGGCCTTCTCCCAGTAAAAAGTTTGCTCTATGCTGATTGGTTTCAAATACGCAGACTATTGCTAAGCTTTGTGGAAAAGAAGTGTATTTGACCGTATGAGTCACCCAAAGGAAACCATCGTAATCTTTTAACGTGCTTTCACAAACTTCGGTTAACACTTCTCTAATGAGATTCTCAACCTTCTTATCTGACTTGCGCATCAAACAAACTCCCGATTTAACCACGTTAAAAACCTGTCAGTCTACCTTGTCTTAAACAACATTGGGCAGTGAAATTGACTCCAGCTCACTCGGCGCCTCTTTAGAAAAGCGACAAAAGCTATTGCAAGGCATCGTCACGCTGCAATGTTAACGCGCAATAAATCTGCAAGGTGGTATGGAGAAAACGTTTAAAGCGTTGCGAAGGGAGCAACTACTTCCAGCCTTGACGCCATTTTTCCTCATTTTTGAGTTCAAGCCAATCTATTGAATATTCATTTCTCGACAGCACGGATTCAAGTAAACATGACATCACTGCGCCATCTTCATCATATTCAACTTCTGAAATCAAAAAATGCTTTTCCCGTTTGAGCGGCTTTACCGCAGTCCATTTACTATTTCGTAACTTAGCTGGGTTTATCTGGTTCATACTAACTCCGTAATAAACTGAATTTATTGAAAATAGTAATCAATAATACGAACGATAGCGGTTTAAGTTCAGTTCGCTGTTCCGTTTATATCGAGCCAAATAGGCGGCAAATGTGGGATATTTTATACGTTTAAAATAATGAGATTTGAATTTTAGCGCAAGCTAGATGGGTGGAAGCCCCAGCCACATCCCGGCACACACGTCATCCGCTGTGGCTGCTTCCTTCCGGACCTGACCAAGTTCACGAACTAGTGTTGCGGGAGGACCAGGGCCTCCATAGAGCACTTTAGCGCCTTGGCTAAAGAGTGCGAGGATTATCCGGCATCCACTTCACTATTGCAACCCTCAGCCCGCATAAAATCAATAAACCTTTGTTAACTGGGCAGTAATTAAACAATCTTATTCATCATCCACTGCTGATGCTGCTGTTTTGTTCTACTCTATCTGCTCTTCACTGCTTTTTAGTAGGTAGTCCGTCATCCATGCTGTCGCGAGTAGACACAACCAAACGACAAAGACAGGTTTGGGCACTTCGATAGTGGGAGCCAGCACGATGCCCATAAACGCCACCGTTGGTAGTGTCCAGCACAATAGCATTGACCAATGCTGTGCTCTTTGCTTCACCAGTTTATTAATGATGGCCATTAATCCAGTCACGCACAATGAGATAACAACCGCGAAGGTAAATTCAGCAATCCACAAAGGCAGCAACAATAATAATGCCCACCAATGACGTGCAGCGGAGGCACTTTGCTTCCAACTGTTAACCGCCCACCATATCGCGCTCACCGAGAGTATTTGTAATAATGTCATGGTCGGCGTACCACCCAGTTTACCTGCTGATTGCGTGGTCATAATTCCGACTTGCAGCGTCAGCAAAATTAAACCACAAATCACCATGACCCCTTTATGGCGAGGCGCAGAAAAAGCGACCATCAGTAATGGGAAGATAACCCACATACTCACAGATAACGCGGCCGGTTGGTAAGACAGAGTTAAACCATAAACAAGTAGGCCGCCTAGTAATAGCAAGCCAGCATTGCCACTGCGAGGCAACATCCACAGGGCTGGGGCTAATAAAGCGATCAACGACCAGTCACCTTCACTCAAACCTAGGGCATAACCGCAGACAATCGCTAAGATTATGCATATCATAAATTGCATCATCGACACTATCATACCCTCTCCTTATACCTATCCGTGGTAACCATTGAACTAGGGCTTTATGAGTATGGACTACTTCTGATCACAAATCTTGGTCACAGAGCAACAAACTCAATTTGAACGGTTAGCAAGGGATCGTTTCAACATGTTTCATAAATCACATTCCCTCTTGACAAATATTTGACCTCTTTCACAAAATAGCAGCTAATACTTAAGTGAACTAATTTTAGTCTATACCCAAACAACTTGGATCTACAGGTAGGAAGGGTATATAAGCAACCATCATTAGGTGAGGGTCATGAGTAAACCATTAAGCGAATTATTACGCCTACTACAGCTTGAAAAGCTTGAAGAAGGTTTGTACCGAGGTGAAAGCGAGAACCTTGGTTTACCCCAAGTCTATGGCGGTCAAGTGATTGGGCAAGCGCTCTCAGCGGCCCGTTACACGGTAGATTCTGATCGCACCGTCCATTCCTTCCATAGTTACTTTTTGTATCCGGGCGATCCTGAAAAACCAATTATTTATGATGTAGAAAACCTACGTGATGGTCGTAGCTTTAGCACCCGTCGGGTCAAAGCGATTCAAAACGGCCGACCGATTTTTTATCTCACCGCCTCTTATCATGGTGAAGCGCCGGGCTTTGAACATCAAAATACAATGCCTAATATCCCAGGGCCAGAAAACTTTGCCTCAGAATCCGAGCTGGCGGCACAAATCGCCCATTTACTGCCAGAAAAAATTCGTAACGCGTTTTGCGGTGAGAAACCGATTGAGATCCGCCCTGTGACGGTGATTAATCCGTTAAAACCACAAAAAGAAGAGCCTAAACAATATTTATGGATTCGCGCAAACGGTGAAGTGCCTGATGATCAGTTAATTCATCAATACTTACTCGGTTATGCGTCAGATTGGGGATTTCTCGTTACCGCGCTGCATCCTCATCAAGTCTCACTGATGACACCGAATTTCCAAGTGGCAACGATCGATCATTCTATCTGGTTCCATCGCCCGTTTAAAATGGATGAATGGCTGCTCTATGCGATTGAAAGCCCCACCGCGAGCAATACCCGTGGTTTAGTGCGTGGTGAGATTTATAACCAACAAGGGGCGTTAGTGGCGACAGCGGTACAAGAAGGGGTGATGCGTTTTAAATAAAGCATCCCCACTATCACTATAGTGGTAAGGCGGTGGTGTATTTCAAAGACTCCATCGCAAAGGTGGAAGTCACATTATTTAAACCATCGACGCTATTGACCAGTTTTTTATAAAACTGGTCAAAATTTTTCATGTCTTTGACCAGCACTTTCATCATGTAATCATACTCACCAGCCATGCGATAAAACTCCATCACTTCCGGAAAATCCTCCACCGTATTCACAAATCGCTGATACCACTCATGAGAATGATCACTGGTTTTCACCATCACAAAAGCAATAAAAGATAACCCTAAACGTTCTGGATCAAGCAGCGCCACGCGTTGGCTGATCACTCCCGATTCTTCAAGTTTTTTCAATCGCTTCCAACATGGTGTGCTGGTCAAATTGACCGCCTCGGCTAATTCATTGAGCGATAGCGTGCTGTCTTTTTGCAACATCGCCAGTAGCTGTTTATCTATTCGATCCATCTCTCACCTTTTTGCTACAAAATCAGATAACAGGAGAAAATAATTCTCTTAAACTAGCAAATACAAAGCAAGATAACCAAGTTTTTCTCTCGAACACAACGTACATTATCAGCATTAACTCATGAGCTATTGCTCACCATGACTATGAGAACGCCACCATGTGTACCGACCATCAATGGATTAATAACGCGATTCGTAAAATCGAGGCCGATTTTCAACGCTCGGCTGATACCCATTTAATTAAGCTCGATCTCCCTAGCATTGCCGGGATTGATCTTTATCTTAAAGATGAGAGCACGCACCCAACCGGTTCACTCAAACATCGCTTAGCTCGCTCTTTGTTTTTGTATGCGATATGTAATGGCTGGGTTGGTCCAGATACGCCAATTATTGAAGCCTCTTCTGGCAGCACCGCGATTTCTGAGGCCTATTTTGCCCGCTTATTAGGCTTGCCTTTTATTGCGGTGATGCCGAAATGCACCGCACGTAAGAAAATCGAACAAATTGAGTTTTATGGTGGTAAGGCGCATTTAGTCGATCGCAGCGATCAAATTTATGCCGAGTCTCGCCGCTTAGCGCAAGCGTTAAACGGTCATTATATGGATCAATTTACGTATGCTGAACGAGCCACCGATTGGCGTGGTAACAGTAATATCGCCGATAGTATTTTTCAGCAAATGCAACGGGAAGATCATCCTATTCCAAGTTGGATTGTGATGAGCCCAGGCACTGGCGGCACTTCCGCCACCATTGGCCGCTTTATCCGTTATCAACAACATAATACTAAGCTGTGCGTCGTCGACCCAGAAAACTCGGTATTCTTCGATTATTACCAAACGCGCAATAGTGAGTTAACGCTGCAGTGCGGCAGTAAAATTGAAGGCATTGGCCGACCACGTGTCGAACCGAGTTTTATTCCCAATGTGGTCGATGAGATGAGACAAATCCCCGATGCGGCCAGTATCGCTACCATTCATTGGTTAGAAAAGATCTTGGGAAGAAAAGCAGGCGCATCAACCGGAACCAACCTTTATGGCGCACTTCAGTTAGCCAGTGAGATGAAACAGCGCGGTGAACAAGGCTCAATTGTGACCTTATTATGCGACAGTGGTGAGCGTTATTTGGATACTTATTACAACCCAGAGTGGCTGACGCACAACATCGGTGACTTAGCACCTTACGCCTCAATGTTAGAAAAGTTTCAAGCCAGCGGACGGTTCGAATAAGAAACGCTTACCACTTGAGATTGCCGTAGTATTGAGTCAGGTCTATTCGCCTGGCACGGTTAAGTTTTTAAACGCCAAGCGGTTTGACTATATAAGAAAAGGTGGGTGAGTTAATTGATTGATTGACTCGCCCTCACCTTTTTTTGACATAAAACGTAAGAAATATAACCGCCATCTGACGCTCGATAACCAGAGTGCGTTACTATTTTACCCACGATACCCACCCTACTTGAAGCAGCTGTAGTATTGGCTAGGTGCGTTAGCCTCAATCACATAGGTTATCTATGCTCATGAGGATTATCAGAGCGCTCTTTGGCTCTCACTAAAGGCCTGCCCCTGCCATCGACCTACAACGCCAAGTTGCTTGGGTATCATCATCAAACCGTTAATAATCTGTTGGCTCATAACATGCACACCCAATCGCATAAAAGGTATGGAATATGAAAATAACCTCTCTCTTCGCACTCGGAGCCTTGTCGCTCATTCTCGTCGGCTGTGATAATCAATCATCTAATGCGCCTGCCAGTTCTAGCCCAGCCCCAATGACAGAGCCCAGTGCAGATCAGCTATCTGCCGACGATACGATCATTGATTATCTGCATAATGCTTCTAATAGCTTAGATTGGTGGGGGACGTATCAAGGGGTATTACCTTGCGCTGACTGCGCTGGCATTGAATATACCTTAGTTTTAAATGACGATCAGACTTACCAATTAACTCAAGTATATCAAGGTACCGATCAAACGACGCCGTTCGTCTCTCAAGGTAAATTCCACTGGCAAAGCAATGGTAATATCATCACCTTAGAAGGGGAAACTGATGAGCCTAATCAATACTTTGTCGGTGAAAACATGTTGATCAAACTGGATATCAATGGTGAGAAAATTACTGGCGATTTAGCCTCTTTGTACCAACTTGAAAAGCTAATGCCATAATCATGGCATTAAAAATGCCCAAGTTTAAGCTTGGGCATTTTTTGTTCTCTGTTGTTGATGTTAACCTTGAATACCAACAATTAACCATGGCGCATTAGGTTGCGTTAAATCACGCTCTAAATGCCAAATATCTAAAATTTCTTCTTCCGTTTCATCGCCTAAATCTCGGCAACGACCCGTAAATTGTAAACTCAGTTGTGCTTTACGCTCATCGTAATCAGCACGAACGATCTCAGCGTCCACATACATGACTTCAGTTTGTGGCTGCGCATCTAGCTTTTGTCGCTCAGCTTTCAGATCAGCAAACAAACTTTCAGACACGTATTCCTGAATTGTTTCAAGTTGGTTGTGATTCCAAGCACCTTGCAAAATACGATAATGCTCACGTGAACCATTGATAAATGCCGTTTTATCAAAACTCGGTGGGTAATTGTGAGGGACATCACTGTGCATGCTTGCCCCAAAACCCGAGCTGGCTGCAGGTTTAAATTCTGGCTCTGGAGCTTGCTCAAAACTCTGACGATGGACATTCGTGTTATAAGCCGGTTGCTGAGGATTCAAACTCCCCTGTTTACCGGCCAACAAATGACGAGCAAGCTTGAACAGCGCGAAACCTAACAGGCCGAAGATCAGAATATCCATAAACTGGATACCCTCAAACGCACCACCAAAAAAGGCCGCTAATAAACCACCAGCCAATAGGCCGCCCATTAAACCACCCATCATACCACCACGGCTGTTCGTTGCTGCTGGCTGCTGATTGTTTTGTTGACGTTGTGGTGTCGCTTGTTGCTGCTGTTGATGATTCTGTGCTGGTGCTGTGCGGTGATTTTGTCCAAAAGACTTACCACCACCCATACGGCGAGCTTCAGCATCTGGAATCACCATCACTGTCGCCATGAATATTGCTAAAAAAGAGAACAACCGTTTCATATTTTTCCTCGGGGGATATTGATTGGGTACAAAAGGCTTTTATTCTTGGTAATGATAGTCACTTCAAGGCGCTAAGCAAACCTTTTACCTGACTGACATGTATCAGAATATTGCAGCCTTATTGAGTTGACGC
>SLFB01000227.1 GCA_007124475.1 Vibrio sp.
GAATCTCATGAACAGATCAAAGGTGTATTAATGATCAAGGAGCCATGGAGTATTGACAACGGCATTCTTACCCCAACCTTAAAAATAAAACGTCATGTTCTAGAACAGAAATACCATGAAGTTGGCCATCATTGGCCAAAAGATAAGTTTATTGTCTGGGAAGAGTAATAATGATGTTACAAGCCTAACCGGCATAGAGTTACGGGCAGTATAAAGTTGAGAATGATACATATTATCTATACCCTGTGACCAGTCATAATAAAACCCATCATCAACGATGGGTTTTTATTGTTTGATTTTTTCATCAAAACTACGCCGGCAACATGATACATCATTAAATGACAAAAACCCCCATGGCGCTAGTCCATGGGGGTTTTTATTAAGCGACTAGAAAAATAGATTATTTCTGCTCTTTCTTCGCTTTCACGTCTGCAATTACCGCTTCAGCAACGTTTGCTGGACATGGTGCGTAGTGTGAGAACTCCATAGAGAACTGACCACGACCAGAAGTCATTGTACGTAACGTACCGATATAACCAAACATTTCAGATAGTGGAACGTCAGCTTTAACACGAACACCGGTTACACCAGCTTCTTGGTCTTTGATCATACCACGACGACGGTTTAGATCACCAATAACGTCACCAACGTGATCGTCTGGAGTGAACACGTCAACCTTCATGATTGGCTCTAGAAGTTGTGGGCCAGCTTTTGGCATAGATTGACGGAATGCGCCTTTCGCTGCGATTTCAAATGCAATTGCAGATGAGTCAACCGCGTGGAAACCACCATCAAATAGTTCAACTTCAACATCTAAGGTTGGGAAGCCAGCAAGAACACCTTCTTGCATCATACCAGCAAAACCTTTCTCGATTGCAGGCCAGAATTCCTTAGGAACGTTACCACCAACAACGGTTGATTTGAAAGTGAAACCAGAGTTTAGTTCACCAGGCTTGATGCGGTAATCAATCTTACCGAACTGACCAGAACCACCAGACTGTTTCTTGTGTGTGTAGCTATCTTCAACAGCTTTAGTGATCGTTTCACGGTAAGCTACCTGAGGAGCACCCACTTCAAGCTCAACGCCGTAAGTACGCTTAAGGATATCCACTTTGATGTCTAAGTGAAGTTCACCCATACCTTTAAGGATGGTTTCACCTGAATCTTCATCAGTTTCAACTTGGAATGATGGATCTTCTGCAACCATTTTACCGATCGCAATACCCATTTTCTCTGAGCCATTTTTATCTTTAGGCTTAACAGCGATAGAGATAACTGGATCTGGGAAGATCATTGGTTCTAGAGTACATTCATGTTTTGGATCACAAAGAGTGTGACCAGTCTGAACGTTCTTCATACCAACAACAGCAATAATGTCGCCCGCTTGCGCAGAATCAATTTCGTTACGTTGGTCAGCGTGCATTTCAACCATACGGCCGATACGCTCAGTTTTACCTGTTGCGCTGTTAAGAATGGTGTCACCTTTTTTCATCTTACCTGAGTAAATACGAATAAAGGTCAAAGCACCAAAGCGGTCATCCATGATCTTAAACGCAAGCGCGCGTAGTGGCTCATCAGCAGAAACAGTTGCTACATCACCCGTTGGCTCGCCCGTTTCTGGGTGAGTTAGAGGCTGAGGATCAACCTCCGTTGGAGATGGTAGATAATCAATTACTGCATCTAGGATAAGCTGCATACCTTTATTTTTGTAGGCAGAACCACAGTAAGTTGGGAAGAAAGCAAGGTCACGAGTACCCTTACGGATGCAACGCTTGATGTCTTCTACTGAAGGCTCTTCACCTTCCATGTAAGCCATCATTAGTTCATCGTCTTGCTCAACGGCAGTTTCAATCAACATTTCACGGTATTCTGCCGCTTTATCTACCATATCAGCAGGAATATCAGTAACTTCGTAGTTTTCAGGTAAGCCTGAATCATCCCAAATGTACGCTTTTTGGCTTAGAACATCTACGACACCAGTAAAGTCATCTTCGATACCGACCGGAAGAGTCATCACTAGCGGAGTTGCACCAAGAACATTTTTCACTTGATCTACAACACGGTAGAAATCTGCACCCATACGGTCCAGTTTGTTGACGAAGATAATACGTGATACGTGAGAATCATCTGCATAACGCCAGTTAGTTTCTGATTGCGGCTCAACACCACCAGAACCACAGAATACACCGATACCACCGTCAAGAACTTTCAGAGAACGATATACTTCGATAGTAAAGTCTACGTGTCCAGGTGTATCGATGATGTTTAGGCGGTGATCTTTCCAGAAACAAGTAGTCGCAGCCGACTGGATAGTAATACCACGTTCAGCTTCCTGCTCCATAAAGTCAGTGGTCGTAGTACCATCATGGCTATCGCCCATTTTATGGATTTTACCAGTTAGCTTAAGGATACGCTCGGTAGAAGTAGTTTTACCCGCATCTACGTGAGCAAAAATACCAATGTTTCTGTATTTTGATAAATCGGTCATTGTCTTACTCTGTTAATAAGGTATAAAGTGCGCGCAGAGTATATCACAATCTGTCAATACTGATAGTCCTGCTTGCACTTACGGAAAAAATAGTTTCGGTTTCTGTACCGATAGAATATAGGCGATAAGTTATATAGACGCGAGTTCAGTCTGTGAAAAATCATCGTGAGTTCTCATTTGTTAAACGCTATAAATCATCAAAAGCGCTGATTGCTTCTGAAAGCTTGCGCACACCATGAATCTCCATACCTGAGATCCCACCTTTAGGCACATTAGCCATTGGTACTATCGCCCGTGTAAAACCATGCTTGAAAGCTTCATTGAGACGCTCCTGACCACTGGGTACCGGTCGAATTTCTCCTGCCAAGCCCACCTCCCCAAAAACCACCACATCTTTAGGTAAGGGCTTATCTCGAAAACTAGACAGTAACGCCATCAATAATGCTAGATCGGCACTGGTCTCTGTAACTTTAACCCCGCCAACGACATTAACAAAGACATCTTGATCAGCCATTTGCAAACCACCATGTTTATGTAATACCGCTAGCAGTAAAGAGAGTCGATTTTGCTCTAAACCCACCGCCACGCGACGAGGGTTAGCTAATTGTGAGTAATCCACTAACGCTTGAATTTCAACCAGTAAAGGACGAGTTCCTTCCCATACCACCATCACTGAGCTTCCAGAGGTCGCTTCTTCCCCTCGTGACAGAAAAATAGCTGAAGGATTACTCACTTCTTTTAATCCTTGGCCAGTCATAGCAAACACGCCAAGTTCATTGACGGCACCAAAACGGTTTTTATGACTGCGTAAGGTTCGAAAACGACTATCGGCTCCTCCGTCCAACAATACAGAACAGTCGATGATATGCTCAAGCACCTTAGGTCCTGCCAGCGTTCCGTCTTTTGTCACGTGACCAACAATAAAAACGGCAACATTATTTTGTTTTGCATAACGTGTTAACGCTGTTGCGGCTTCACGCACTTGTGCCACGCTACCAGGAGAGGACTGCACATCTGCCACATGCATGACTTGAATCGAATCAATAACCATGATTTTAGGTTGTTCTTTTTCTGCCACCTGACAAATACGATCAACATTGGTCTCAGACAGCATTTTTAGATGCTCTTTAGGTAAACCTAAACGAGAAGCTCGCATCGCTACTTGCTGCAGAGATTCTTCACCTGTGACATATAACGTTGGCATTTGTTTTGATAGTAAACACATAGTTTGCAGTAATAAAGTCGATTTACCTGCGCCAGGATTACCACCAATAAGAATCGCAGCCCCAGGTACGATACCGCCACCTAATACGCGATCAAACTCCTTAAAGCCACTGCTAAACCTTGGTACTTCTTGTAAGTTAATTTCTGCTAAGGTTTGAACACTAGTTTGTGTAGCATTCCCTGCATAGCCAGATAAGCGATCATGACGAGCAGCCTGAGGGGAAGCGGCTAAACGCACTTCAGAGATAGTGTTCCAAGCCCCGCAAGCGTTGCATTGACCTTGCCAACGTGGAAAATCTGCACCACACTCATTACATACATAAGCTCGTTTTGCTTTCACCATGAATCCTCAATGCTTAAATCGAAACTTTAAACTGCCTGATCTCTTATTTATTGAATAAAAAAACAGCATGAAATTTTTCTTCAGCTATCGTTAAAGATTGACTCTATAACGCCGATATTTATTAATAATCTAACTTTATCAGAAAAAGCATGCAGCAATCAGAAATTCTCTCTTTTACCGAAAAGCTCATTCCGGTTTATCAATCTCCGGATTTTGAATTGATTTTGTCGCAACTGACCGATGGGCAATCAGCATCGTCCAAACTACTGATCAAAATGGAACTCAATCGGTTAATGAGCCCCTGTAAAAAAAGTATCGATTTGCGCAGTCGACTAGAAACCGAATGTCGAGAGTTTGAGATCGATGGTATTAAACATTGGTTTGACGATATTGCTCTTAATGACTTCCAAAAAAATGTGAAAAAATTTTCAGGTTATACCGAAGGGGTTTGGGACATTGTTTATAAAAATAGATTGGAACAAAAAGAAAAACAAAAATCCGATTCGACGGCAGGCAATGCCACTAAAGCATTTCTGGCTGAACCAATCAAATTGGGCTACGACTTAAAACGCCAAGAGAATCGCCTCAGCTTAAGCAGTCAAGTGTTATTAACTGTCGGTAACCAAACCATTCATGGTGTTTCGGTCGATCTCTCTCCTTCGGGCGCAAAATTCAAAGTGCCAAGTGCTTTTCGTTACAAGTTGGGGCAATCCTTCCAAGTTCACTTTACTGAACTTAGTAAGAAATCAAAGCTGCCTGGCTTAGAACAAAGCATTGAATATCGAATATTAGCTATTGATGATGGTTATGAAAATAATGCTATCAAATATTTAAGAACCCAACGAGTCACTGAGACCCAATTAATCAACCAACTAATAGCAGAGTTATTGGCTAGTAACCTCAAAAAAAACCGCCATAATAATCAAGACAATTTGATTCGAACTCGAACGCGAGGATTTGAGCATATTTATCTCAAACATACCGTCAGCCTACCGCTATTTTTCAGTGGCAACCAATTAAAGCTTGCACTGCTAACATCATACAATCGTAGCTTATGGCAATATTGGCATGATGAACGAAATCAACAGTCACTTGGCAGCTTATTTAATCACGATCATCTCGGCCAGCTAACCCAACAGGGTATCAATAGTTTCAGCGATACTTTGTACAGTTTTAAACACGACTATCAAGATAAGCAGTTATTTTTTGCCATGTTGCAATCACAAGCCACTGAGCAGCAAAAACAACTGTTTTGGCATATGGGCGCCAAAAAAGACAGCTGGAAGGTATTTCGGCTATCCATGTTTACACTATCTGCCGATGAACAAGTGATTCTTGCGAGTTATGACCAAGAGCTATCCGACCAATCAGCTCAATTGACTCACTGCATCATTTTGCAAGAAATAGCTGACATGGACTCAGCAGCCGATTATCTCATGGGCACAAAATCCAGCTTAGCCACCAATGAGCTCAATCCATTTCGCCTTTCACGGCAAATTATCGGTCAACCGATAGCGATTTATTTTGACTCAGGATCACAGCGCAAAGAACAACGTTATCGATTCAGAACACCTTTACAATTAAAGCAGCAACAAACAACGTTAGCTGAGGGTGTCAGCGTTGACCTGTCAAAACATGGCGTAAGTATCATATTAAACCAAGCGCTAGCCCTTAAAGCCGGAGATAAAGTTCAGGTTAATTTTTCAGATCTAAAACGTTACGATCCTAAACTTCCTCTGGATGCTTTACCTTACGAAGTGGTAAGAATTGGCCCCGAAGGACGACGGCTACAATTAAAAATAGAGGAAACGTCTGCCACCATAAAAAGCATTGCCTTTTTTAACGCCCTAATCACTCATAATCAAGACAAGTTACTCACCCAAAAAGAGCAGCTCCCCAGCCCACAATTATTGGAAGGGCTGCATAACATCTTAATGGATAAATTACTCTCAACGCCAGTTTATATTAAGAAACGCGCTGCTAACTTACAGCCTCATGCCATAGGAACTTGTTATCCATTACCTAACTTTTTGGGTTTACTTGCTCGGCTGGGACAAGATGGATATTTTTCCTTAGAGCCTATTTTTAAAGGGCACACTAACAGCTTGCTTGCTTCACCAATGCGACGCATTGACGGAGCTGAAGCGCAGTGGCATGAAATTTATATTGCGGTAGTGCAATATGGCGAGCGAATTCAATCAGTAGAAGTTCGTTTAAGGCATGAATTTGAAAACCATAAACAGCGTTTACAGTTTATGCAAGGAGCACAAGAAATGGGTAACATTTATGTTCTGCGCATCGCCAGCGCGCCCATTTTCGATTCCATGACCACCTTAATGCGTAGTGATTTAAATGAGTTATTACTGACCTGTTTAAACGATGCCAATGTGCTAGAGAAAGAGCTGACTAACATCGTGGGTTATTGTGAGCTAATCGATATTACCCAAGAAACCTTGCTGCGTTTAGAGCTTACGGTATAAACCGTAGGCTCTATATTACCCGCCGCCATTAATTATTAGCTGGCAGAGACTTCCAGCTAACTTTCTGTTGTCTTACCAGGCCCGCACTTAAAATACACAGGACACCACCTAAATCGGCAAAGCGCACCGCGGTTTGTGCCAGCTTTTCAACTTTCGGTTTCGCATGATAGGCAATACCGAGCCCAGCCACATTCATCATCAGTAAGTCATTAGCACCATCACCTACCGCAACGGTGTTATGTTCTTCAATATTATACTGTTGAGCCAGTTGCAATAAAATATCAGCCTTCGTCTGCGCACCAACCACCTCACCAATGACTTCACCGGTTAATTGACCACTAACCACCTCTAACTGATTAGATTGAGCATAATCGAGCTTTAATTGCTGCTGAAGATAATCAGAAAAATAGGTAAAACCACCAGAAGCAATCGCTGTTTTCCAACCTAGATCTTGTAGTGTGGCCAATAATGATGTGAGTTCAGGCATGAGAGGAAGCCGTTGACGTACCGCTTCGAGAATGGCTACATCGGTACCTTTCAACTTAGCTACTCGCTGACGTAAACTTTGCTCAAAGTCTAACTCACCTTGCATCGCTCGCTCGGTAATTTGTGCCACTTCATCACCAACCCCCGCTAATTTGGCTATTTCATCAATGCATTCTATTTCAATCGCCGTCGAGTCCATATCCAGCACGATTAATCCCGGTTTAGATAAATCAGGGAGTTCATCAATGCGCGCATAATCTATCTGCATTTGCTGTAATGCCAGCTCAATATCCGGTGTTAGTTGACTAATACTCAAAAACACATGATAGTCACCTACTTTCCAAGCCTCGACAATCACTAACTCTTGCCCGCAAAGACACTCAAGATCAAGCAGTTGTTGCGGTATTATCTGTCGACTAAACATAATCCAACTGGCTTGATTTTTATCTAGCTGACTGGTTGCTCGGAGTTGAGGATAAGCGTGTAAAAAATAGCTATGCTTTCTGATCGAAAGTCGTTTTATCGCGTCCATGATCGGTTTCCTTTAGATTGATTGCCTGACGTTACCCTATTGCAATTTAAAAACGCAAGTCCCAATATAAACGAACTGCTATTTTTAGGTCTGATTGCTATGGATAATTCTTTATTTTCCTTTCGAGTCATGTTGCGTGGTATCGCTTTGTTACTCCTGATTGTTATGTTAATCGTCACGATACAAAACAGTGTCGTGATCAGTAAAGGCAATGAACGTATTCAAGCGAATCAATTAGAGACACTAACCAAGGTTCTTATCAATCAGGCCTCGCTTTCTGCTAGTACGATGCTCACCGAGCAAGATCAAGAACGCTTATTAGCCCTGACTAATCAACTGGCTAAAGAGCGTCTTGTTTTCGATGCTACCATTTACGATGCTGAAGGGGTCAAATTGGCCGCCAGTGAAGAGGCTTTAAGCGTAAGAGATGTACTTGGGTTAGATACCCCGCTGCGCACAGCGAGTATTGGTCGTCAGCAATTGGTTGAGCCTGTTTTACATGATGGTAATATTATTGGTTTTGTAAGATTAACCTTTGAAACGGGTAAAGTGACGGCGATTTCCGATCACCATTATCGGAAAAGTGATCGCTATATGTACTTAATGCTGTTAATGAGTTTTGTTGGTGGCGTACTGATTACTCTATTAGTGAAACGCTCATTTTATACTAAGAGCAAAAGTGGTGATAACGTATTACTCAAACACGTCTAGTCACAAACAAGTTAAGTACTCTATACCCAAACAACGTGGAGTTGCAGGTAGGCGGCAAGTGAGTGACAAATTTGTCTGGAACAAATTTGAACAGCCGTAGGCTGGCCTTTGGTGAGAGCCACGGATGGCTCTCATAATCCCCATGAGCATAGATAGA
>SLFB01000157.1 GCA_007124475.1 Vibrio sp.
GACCCCGAAAACAATACCGCCTTAGAAGGTTTGTACAAATCTGGTGGGGCATTTTGTACTCAATGTGAAGCAGAAGGCTTCCGTCGCATTACTTATTTCTTAGATCGCCCCGATATATTAGCCAAATACACCAGTACTGTGATTGCTGATAAAGCACACTATCCTTATTTACTCAGCAACGGTAATAAAATAGCTCAAGGCGAGCTTGACAACGATCGTCACTGGGTTAAATGGCAAGATCCGCATCCAAAACCTGCTTATTTATTTGCTTTAGTGGCGGGTGATTTTGATGTTTTACGCGATGAGTTTGTCACTGGCTCTGGGCGCAAAGTAGATTTAGAAATCTTCGTCGATAAAGGCAATTTAGATCGTGCTGGTCATGCCATGACCTCTTTGAAAAATTCCATGCAATGGGATGAACAGCGTTTTGGTTTAGAATACGATCTTGATATTTATATGATCGTGGCGGTGGACTTTTTCAATATGGGAGCGATGGAGAACAAAGGTTTAAATATCTTTAACTCTAAATTTGTATTAGCTAACGAGAAAACTGCCACTGACAATGATTATCTTGGCATTGAAGCGGTTATTGGTCATGAGTATTTCCATAACTGGACGGGCAACCGGGTTACGTGTCGTGATTGGTTCCAGCTCAGCTTAAAAGAGGGCTTAACGGTATTTCGTGATCAAGAATTTTCCTCTGATCTTGGCTCGCGCGCGGTGAATCGTATTAATAATGTTCGCATTATCCGTGGCCCGCAATTTGCTGAAGATGCCAGCCCAATGTCTCATCCAATCCGTCCTGATAAAGTGATTGAAATGAATAACTTCTATACACTAACCGTGTATGAAAAAGGAAGTGAAGTGATTCGTATGATGCACACTTTATTGGGCGAAGAGCGTTTCCAACAAGGGATGCAACTTTACTTCGCGCGTCATGATGGAACGGCGGCCACTTGTGAAGACTTTGTGTTGGCCATGGAGCAGGCTAGTGGTATTGATTTAACTCAATTCCGTTTATGGTATAGCCAATCGGGTACACCACAATTGACGGTATCTAGCCATTATGATGAAAAGCAGCAGACTTATGCCTTGACGGTTGAACAAGCCACAGAGCCAACTCAAGATCAGCCAGAAAAACTGCCGCTGCATATCCCATTTAACATTGAATTATACCATCATGATGGCTCGGTTGTTCCGTTACAATGTAATGGGAAGCCAGTGGATAACGTGTTAAATGTGACTCAAGCCAAGCAAACCTTTGTGTTCGAACAGGTAACCAGTCAGCCTATTCCTTCATTGCTGCGTGAATTTTCTGCGCCAGTGAAACTGGATTACGACTACAGCGATCAAGAGTTAACCTTTTTAATGGTGCATGCCACCAACCAATTTGCACAGTGGGATGCTGGGCAAATGCTATTAGCTAAATATATCCGAGCGAATGTCAGTGCGGTTCAACAGCAGCAAGCTGTTACTTTACCTGAATCAGTGGTGGATGCATTCCGTGGGGTATTACTTAATGATCAACTTGAGCCTGCATTTGTAGCGGAAATGCTGGCTTTGCCAAGCCACAATGAAGTCTCTGGTTGGTATAAACAGGTCGATGTTGATGCTATTGCTAGCGTATTGCAGCAATTGAAAATTATCCTAGCGACTGAGTTAGAAGATGAACTGAGTGCCACTTATCATTTACTGAAGCAAGCTGACTATTCTATTGATCATGCCGCCATTGGTAAGCGTACATTGCGCAATACTTGCTTGGCTTTGCTAGCCTTTACCGAGCAAGGGAACCGTTTAGTAAAAGATCAGTATCAGCAAGCCAATAATATGACAGATACGATAGCGGCTATGAGTGCCGCGAATAGTGCTCAACTGGCCTGTCGTGCTGAATTGATGGCTGATTATAGTAACCAGTGGCAACACGATGGCTTGGTGATGGATAAATGGTTTGCCCTGCAAGGGACTAACCCAGCCCCTGAAGCGTTGACTGTGATTAAACAAACGATGCAACATCCAGCGTTTAGTTTGAAAAATCCAAACCGTATTCGTAGTCTTATTGGTTCATTCTTTACAGCAAACCCAGTGAACTTCCATACCCGTAGTGGAGATGGTTATCGTTTTGCTGGTGAAATACTGCGTGAGCTCAATAGTAGTAATCCTCAAGTGGCGTCTCGTTTGATTGATCCATTACTTAAATTCAAACGCTACGATCAAGAGCGTCAGGCTATGATGCAGGTCGAGCTGGAGTCGCTACAGTCACTGGATAATCTGGCGCGTGATTTATTTGAGAAAGTGACTAAAGCGTTAGAGGCGTAAGCTTGTTAGTCTAGGCAGTAAGTCACAACGTCACAAATAGAGTGGGGAGGCCAAGCTTCCCCATTTTTCTATATGACTTGTCTACCCCTTTGAACACTTAGGATATATTATTTTCGTCTCACGTTATTTTTGATCCTATGAATCTCGAGCTATGAACCAGTATTATTTTTCACTCAATATTCCTTACCAAACTTTCCTTGCCCATTATTCAGGGGCAGCCAGCCACATTGTGGTGATGACTGAACAAGGTATCCGCCTACAGTTAGCGGCAGCAAAATTTCGGCCGTTTCTTAGCCAAATTGGAGTAAAAGGTCGATTTCGTCTAATAACTAACCAAAGTAATCAGTTTGTAAAGTTAGAAATTCTGTCATGAGTCAGTTTTATGGTGATTTGAATCGCTACTCTTGTCACATTCTTAAACATTTCACTATCAATTCCATGCAAACATGTTAACGAAAGGTTAGCAAAGCTCTACAATAGCACTCGTATTATCGTAAGTTATAACTATGCTTAACGCATACCCTACCAGCTTATAATTCTAATATTTGGAGTCGCTTATGACCGCGCGTGAAAGTTTGATGCCGGTTCTACTTGAGAAAGTATACCAGCTTATTGAGGACAAACTTGAGCTTGCTCATCAACCTCTTGTTGCTCAACTCGGACAACACCTGTTCAGTAATGTAGCGCAAGATGATCTTAATAAACGTAATGAATCCGATTTGTATGGTGCTGTAGTCAGTCTCTGGCATCATATTAACGAGAAAAAACCTGAGCAACGTTCTGTACGAGTGTTTAATCCAACAGTGAGTAAACATGGTTGGCAATCGACTCATACGATTGTTGAAATTGTTGTCCCAGACACCCCGTTTTTGGTTGACTCAATTAAAATGACCCTCAGTCGCCTCGAATTAACCTCTCACTTAATGCTCAATGGTCCAACGCATATTGATCGTGATAGCAAAGGTGCTGTGACGAGTATTGGCCAAGGTGCTGGTGCACTACAATCTCTGTTCCATATCGAAGTTGACCGTCTCAGCAGTAAAGAAGAAATGACGGCTTTAAAAAATGAGCTGCTGGATATTTTGAATGATACTGCTTTAGTAGTACATGATTGGAAACCCATGACAGCGAAGCTTGAACAAGTGATCAAGCAGCTAGAAGACCAGAAAGAACATATCCCCGTGGCGAGTGAACATTATCAGGAAACCCTGATTTTCTTACGTTGGCTCGGCGCACATAATTTTACTTTTATGGGTTACAAAGAATTCGACTTAGTAGGTCATGATGATGAGACTGAATTGCGTCCTAATAGCGAGCCTGGTCTTGGGTTGTTTTCTGATCCTAAACGAGTGCGAGCGGTAAAATTAGCGCAATTTTCTGACTCTGCACGGCTTGAAGCGAAAAAACCATTCCTACTGATCTTAACCAAAGGTAATAAACAGTCCCGCATTCATCGCCCAGCCTATACCGATTATATTGGCATCAAGAAATTTGATGCCAATGGAAAAGTGATCGGTGAGCATCGTTTCACTGGCTTATATACCTCGGCGGTTTATAACCAAACGGTTGAAAGTATTCCGCTAGTACGTGAAAAAGTGCAGCGCATTCTACAAGCCAGTGGCTATCGTGTTGGCTCCTACGCTTATAAAGCGTTGCATAATATCCTTGAAAATTACCCACGTGATGAGTTGCTGCAAGCGAAAGAAGATGAGCTACTCGAAGTCGGAATGGGTGTTGTGCAGATGCAAGACCGTGACTTAATTCGTTTATTTGTACGTAAAGATCCATTTGGTCGATTTTTTAGTTGCATGGTTTATGTGACTAAAGAGCGTTATAACACCGAATTACGTCGTCAAACTCAACGTTTATTAAAGCAATACTTTGGCTGTGAGCAAGAAGTTGAATTTACGACGTATTTCTCTGAAAGCCCGCTAGCGAGAACTCATTATATAGTTCGAGTCGATAATGATAATACGAATATTGATGTGAAGAAGGTAGAACAGAATTTAATGGAAGCATCAACCAGCTGGGATGACCGTTTAGCGCAAGCCATTATTGCTAATTTTGGTGAGAACTCAGGTTTATCTTTGGCCAAAGCTTATTTACATGCTTTTCCTCGCTCTTATAAAGAAGATGTGATGCCCGGTTCAGCCGTGGCGGATATTGAACGACTTGAGGCTTTGAACGAAGACAATAAATTAGGCATGTTGTTCTATCGACCTCAAGAAGAAGTGGCTGATTCAAAAGCGGTACGCTTAAAACTTTATCATCGTGATGAGCCGATCCATTTATCGGATGTTATGCCGATGTTGGAAAACCTGGGTTTACGTGTGATTGGTGAGTCGCCATATGAGATAACCAAACACAATGGTCAAACCTATTGGATACTTGATTTCTCTATGCTGCACAAAAGTGATAAGCAGGTTGATTTACGAGAAGCGAGAGACCGATTCCAGCAAGCGTTTTCAGCGATTTGGCATGGTGATTTAGAGAGTGATGGTTTTAACCGATTGGTACTTGGCGCGTCTTTAACTGGTCGCGAAATTTCTATTTTACGCGCTTATGCCCGCTATATGCGACAAGTGGGTTTCCCGTTCAGTCAGCACTATATTGAAGATACATTAAGCCATTATCCTGATTTAGCGAAAGGTTTAGTGGATCTGTTTGTGCGTCGATTTGCTCCTAAATATAAAGGTTCGCAAAAATCGCAAGCGGAATTAGTCGCGACATTAACTGAACAATTGGATCATGTTGAAAGCCTCGATGATGACCGTATCCTGCGTCGTTATATGGAAATGATCAACGCAACATTACGCACTAACTATTTCCAATTAGATCAAGATAAACAACCTAAACCATGGTTGGCGTTAAAACTCAAACCGAGTGAAATCCCAGACATTCCGGCACCGGTGCCTGCTTTCGAGATTTTTGTTTATGCACCTGATATCGAAGGGGTTCACTTACGCGGCGGTAAAGTGGCACGTGGTGGTTTACGTTGGTCTGATCGCCAAGAGGATTTCCGTACCGAGATCCTAGGGCTAGTGAAAGCGCAACAAGTTAAAAATACCGTCATTGTCCCTGTAGGTGCTAAAGGCGGTTTTGTCTGTAAAAAACAACATTTGTTCAGTGGTCGAGATGAAATTTTCGCTGAAGGACAGCGTTGCTATAAGCGCTTTATCCAAGCGTTATTGGATGTGACTGATAACATAGTGGAAGGTGAAATTGTTCCGCCAGTCAATGTGGTACGTCATGATGAAGACGATCCTTATTTGGTGGTTGCTGCAGACAAAGGCACCGCGACGTTCTCTGATTTAGCGAACTCAATTTCAAGCGATTATCAATTTTGGTTAGGTGATGCGTTTGCCTCTGGTGGCTCCAATGGCTATGACCATAAAGCGATGGGGATTACGGCCCGTGGTGGATGGGAATCGGTGAAGCGTCATTTCCGTGAATTAGGCATTAATTGCCAAACCACAGATTTTACCGCGGTTGGTATTGGTGATATGGCCGGGGATGTCTTTGGTAACGGCATGTTATTGTCTCAGCATATTCGTCTGCAAGCAGCCTTTAACCATTTGCATATCTTTATTGACCCTAATCCCGATGCACAAACGAGCTGGCAAGAGCGTCAACGCTTGTTCAAATTACCACGCTCAAGTTGGGAAGATTACAATGCGGAGCTTATTTCACAAGGTGGTGGAGTGTTCTCTCGCAAAGCTAAGTCAATACCACTAAGCACTGAAATGCAAAAGATGCTCGGCACCAAAAAAGCCTCGTTAGCACCAAATGAACTGATCAAGATGATCTTAAAAATGCAGGTTGATCTGATTTGGAATGGTGGCATCGGGACTTATATTAAGTCTTCGAAAGAGTCGCACTCTGACGTTGGAGATAGAGCCAATGATGTTGTGCGAGTCGATGGCGGTGAAGTCAAAGCGAGAATTATTGGTGAAGGTGGTAACCTTGGCGTGACTCAATTAGGGCGTGTTGAGTATGCCTTATCGGGTGGCCGAGTTAATACCGATTTTGTTGATAATGTTGGTGGCGTTGATTGCTCGGATAATGAAGTTAACATCAAGATCTTCTTAAATGGCTTGGTCGCTAATGGCGATCTCACGGTTAAGCAACGTAATCAAATCCTTGAATCGATGGAAGATGAAGTGGGTGAGATTGTTATCGAAGATGCTTACACGCAATCAGAGTCAATTTCTGTCACAGAGCAATTAGGTGTTGAAGTGGTGAAAGAGCAAATTCGCTTTATTCATCATATGGAAAAAGCCGGTTATCTCGATCGTGCGCTTGAACACATTCCTGATGACGAAACTTTATTAGAGCGAGAAAAACAAGGCTTTGCTTTAACTCGTCCTGAACTATCTGTGCTGGTGGCTTATGGCAAGATGGCGCTGAAAGAAGATCTCGCCTGTGATGAAATCGCCAGTGATCAATTCCATGCTCAGCAGTTACTACAATACTTTCCCTCCAAGTTACGTGGTAACTATTTGCAGCAGATGCAAAACCATCCATTACGTAAAGAGATTATCGCTACAGCATTGGC
The DNA here is from genome assembly GCA_007124475.1 of Vibrio sp. GTDB lineage: Bacteria > Pseudomonadota > Gammaproteobacteria > Enterobacterales > Vibrionaceae > Vibrio. Next base: position 6,872 of record SLFB01000157.1, read on the forward strand.
AAACCAAATGGTCAATGAAATGGGGTGTAACTTCGTCACTCGTTTACAAGAAGAAACCGGAGCCAGTGTCACGGATATTGCTCACTCTTATGCAGCGGCGCGAGAAATCTTTGATTTAGGCTCGGTATTAGAGCAGGTGCGTGGATTGGATAATCAGGCCAGCACCGTTGCTCAATACCAAGTCATGTTCCAGGTACGAAGAACGTTACGCCGTCTCTCTCGTTGGTTATTACGAAATCGAATGGGTAAACAATCGGTTCAATCGTTAATTGATGAATATCAAGCGGATGTAAAAACAATTACCAGCCAATTAGATGGCTTATTGGTCAGTGATGAAGTAGCAGAACATGATTTGCAAGCTAATAAGTGGATAGAGCAAGGCATTACGCCTGAGATTGCTCATTATGTGTCTCGATTATCGAGCCTTTACTCGGCACTGGATATATCTACAGTATCCCATGAAAAAGGCATTAGTGTACAAGATGTCGCTAAATTGTACTTCAACTTAGGTGATCGGTTATCTATTCATTGGTTCTTAAAGCAAATTAACAATCAAGCGGTAGAAAATAACTGGCAAGCCCTAGCAAGAGCGGCGTTCCGAGAAGATCTTGATTGGCAACAGCGTCAATTAACATCACAGGTTCTCACTACTAGCCAAGGGGCAGAAATCAGCGATGTGATGCTCGCGCTGCAACATTGGATGGATAGCCATGCTGTTGCTTTGCAACGTTGGGAGAATATTCTCAATGAATTTAAAGTTGGCTCGGTGCATGAGTTTGCGAAGTTCTCTGTGGCAATGCGTGAATTGATGTTGCTCAACTTAAATTGCCTCGCCACCGAATAAACATTGAATTGCAAGGCAAATCGTTCAATAATAACGCCCCGTTTACACGGGGCTTTTTTTCGGAGGCACAATGCTTTACCGCTTAGCCAGAGCTGGCTTTTTTAAATTGGATGCTGAAAGGGCGCATGATCTCGCCATTCAAAATTTCAAACGCTTCACCGGTACACCTCTCGATCTCTTCTATCGTCAACATCTTCCTCATCGTCCTGTCGAATGCATGGGACTCACGTTTAAAAACCCTGTTGGCCTTGCCGCCGGCCTTGATAAAAACGGTGAATGCATTGATGCCTTTGCTGCAATGGGTTTTGGATTCATTGAGGTAGGGACGGTGACACCTAAACCACAACTTGGTAATGATAAGCCACGACTATTTCGTTTAGTGCATGCGGAAGGCATTATTAATCGAATGGGCTTTAATAACCTTGGGGTTGATCATTTGGTTGAGAATGTTAAGCAAGCCAATTATGACGGTATTATTGGTATTAACATTGGTAAAAATAAAGATACGCCGATCGAAAGTGGGGCTGAGTATTATCTTATCTGCATGGAGAAGGTATATCC
>SLFB01000054.1 GCA_007124475.1 Vibrio sp.
ATTAGCAGCTAACTCTATATTGGCTGTTTGTTTAGGACGACCAAATTGGGCCGGAACATTGATTGGTTGAGGTTCAAAAGATAAAACCTCTCCATTATCAGGGTTTACTTCGTAGCCGAGCAAATATTGCTCATTAGAGGTCACCATATAGTTATCTTTATCTAAATGGAAAGCCCCATTTCGAGTTAACTCATTTTGCTGTGGGATTAAACGGTCTTTGGCCACAGCAAAAAAACCCGTGCCTGATATGCGCAAATCCATCGGATTATTGGTATAAATACTAGAACCTTCATGAAATTGTTGCGCCACCTTGGTCGCCTGTACACCTTGTCCAGGAGTGGTTTTCGAATTGGTAAAGATTGAGGTTGAATACACATCACCAAATTCTGCACGGGATTCTTTGAAACCATAAGTATTGGCGTTAGCAAGGTTATTACTGGTGGTATTTAAATCTAGCTGCGCAGCAGAAATACCACTCAACGATATATATGACATAACAAACTCTCCTAGCGGCTAACATAATTATGCTTTGCCAACTCCTAAAACTTCAGACAATCTCACTGGCGATTCAAAACCAGCCAAGTTCAGCAACACATTGCCGTCACCCTTGCCTAATACAACACTATTTACATTTGCGTAAGTAGAGACGCCAAACTCCGTATTTTGACCACCAAGCATGCCAGATGCTCGTACTCGATAGCGGCCTTCTGGTAAGGGCAATCCATCTTGATCATTACCATCCCATTCAACGCGATTATCTCCAGTGGGCTTAGATCCAACATCAAAGGTTCGTACTAGTTGACCTGCCTCATTTTCAATTCGCACATAAAGGTTTTCAACTGCTTGAGGAAGTTTAACCATTGCCGCCATGCCACCTTCTTGAGGCTTCATACCTGAATGGCCAGGTACCAATACATCGCGCCCAACTAAAGAAGAGGCTTGTAACGCTTGATTTGATGTCATAGCTGAGTTTAAGCTTTCAAATTGATCATTCATTTTACCTATGCCATCAACCGTAGCAAAAGAAGCCATTTGGGCAATCATCTGATCGTTACTTACTGGTTGAAATGGGTCTTGTTGCGCCAACTGCTTGGTCAACAAAGAGAGAAAGTCTTCTTGATTTAACTCTTGTTGTCCTGTGCTTTCTGTTGGTTTTTTTTGTTCTTGTAACGCTTTTAATTGATCAACATAGGACAAGCCACTTTGACCAAGATTATTAATGCCAGCCATGTGCTACCTCCTAGAACCTATTGACCCATCTGCAGCGTACGCAGCAGCATTTGTTTGTTCGCATCAGCAACTTGTATATTGGTTTGGTAAGAGCGAGAAGCCGATATCATATTAGCCATCTCTTCCATTACATTGACATTCGGCTTATAGATAAAACCTTCCTCGTTAGCCAAAGGATGATCTGGATTATATTCTGCATTAAGCGGTTTGTTGCTTTCGACAATACCCAATACTCGAACAGGGACATTAGGGTCGCGACCATGACGAGCTTTATTCAGCTCAGCGCCAAATACAGCATGGCGAGCTTTATAAGTTTCTTTTGCTGAACTGCTCACGCTATCAGCGTTTGCTAAGTTACTCGCGGTGGTATTTAGACGAACAGATTCGGCACTCATTGCAGAACCAGTTACATTGAATACATTAAATAAGCTCATCTAATTAATCCCCTTTGATCGCTTTGCTCAAGTTTTTAAACTTGCCGCCTAAAAATTCTAATGAGGCTTGATGCCGCAACTGGTTTTCCATAAAAAGGTTACGCTCTAAATCGACATCAACAGTATTTCCATCACCAGTATCGGGCTGAGTAGGAATGCGGTAAAGCATTTCCCCTGTAATAGTTTTAGAGGCAGGAATATGCCGACCATCAGTACGGCTCAAACTAATACTGGCTCCTGAACTTGCCGCTTTCAAAGCACGATCAAAATCCATACCTTTAGCCTTGAAACCAGGTGTATTGGATTGAGCAATATTTGTAGCAATTACTTCAGAGTTTCGAGCACGAACACCAACGGTGTGTTGATGAACCCCTAATGCTTTATCAAAAGAAATTGTCATATTTGCCTCTCAAACTGGAAACTGCCGCCCCTGAACAGATTAAGCAATTAGTATACCAGTTTTTATTTTTTAGCTTTAATCCATCAAGAATGCGGTGAATTCTTTTAAGTTGTATTGTTAAGCCTAGCGCAAAGACAATAAAAGAAGAATGCAAAGAACAATGCAAGGTGTAACTAAGATGAAACTTATCTGGGGCAAGCACAACTTAAAGTAGCGCTCATCAATATACCCAAACAACTTGGAGTTGCAGGTAGGCGGCAAGTAAGTGAGTCCTCATGAGCATAAGCAAACTATGTGATTGGGGTGAACGAACGTAGCCAACACCGCTGCAGCTTCAAGTAGGAAGGGTATAGTTAAACTTCAACTATTGGAACCCCAATAGTTGAAGATGATTATTTAAGCTTGTAAATGATACCTGGGTTACAACGCACCATATCGAAACGATCCGTTAACCCCGTTAAAGATTCTGAAGCACCAAGTAATAAATAACCGCCAGGATTTAAGCTATTGGCCATTTGATTCAACACTTTTGATTTCATATCAGGTGAAAAATAAATTAATACATTACGACAAAAAATAATGTCAAACTTACCAAGTAAAGCATAGCTTTCCATCAGGTTTTGTGGCCGAAAGTTAACTAACTTTTTAACATTATCTTTAACACGCATTCGACCATCGCCATTATCTTCAAAAAAAGCACGCCGCCGCTCGGGAGACAACCCCCGGCCTAATGCTAGGTTGTCATAGATACCCGCCCGACACATATCCAACATACTATTGGATATATCTGTTGCAGTAATAGAGACACTCGGTAAAAAGCCCGGCCTTTTTTGCTGAACTTCCAGCACCGTCATTGCCATAGAATATGGCTCTTGGCCAGAAGAGCTCGCCGCAGACCAGATTTTTATTGGCCGTTTGTTTTGCGCGATTTCTGGTAAAAGTCTTTCAGACAAAACGGTGAATGGATAAGAATCACGAAACCACAAGGTCTCGTTGGTCGTCATCGCATCAACCGCAGCAACTCGCAGCTCTCGGTTACGCCCAGTAACGACATCTCTAAGCAGATCAGAAAGAGATCCTGACTTAAATTTGCTAACGAGAGGGCTAAGTCGGCTCCTCACTAAATATTGTTTACTATCCCCCAGAACAATTCCGCACTGAGATTCTAAAAACCGACAAAAATCGCGATATTCTTGATCGCTAATTGTAATAGCAGTCATGTTGTTCTCTTTATTCAACTAAAGCAGCTTTCACTGCGTTACCAAGCTCATCAGGATTAAATTTAGCGATAAAAGAATTAGCCCCAACTCTTTCCACCATTGCCTGGTTAAATACACCACTCAGAGACGAATGGAGGATAACGTATAAGTTTTTCAGTTCATTATGGCGACGAATTTCAGCGGTTAAAGTGTAACCATCCATTTCTGGCATTTCAATATCCGAAATAACCAGGCAAATTTGATCGTAAATGCTTCCTTCTTCAGCCATGCTAAGCAATTTTTCATACGCATCTTTGCCATCTCGAGTTAAAATACATTCGAAACCAATTGATTCAATCGCTCGCTGGACTTGCTTACGTGCAACGCTAGAGTCATCAGCAATTAAAATTCGGCGCACAATTTCTTTTTCTTTAGTTTGCTCTGCCTGTGCTATCTCTTCTCCAATTGATGCATTCATGGTTTCATCGACCGGCGCAATTTCTGCCAGAATTTTCTCTACATCAAGTATCTCAACCAGCTCATTATCGATATTAGTTACAGCGGTTAAGTAACACCCTTTACCTGCAGCATCCGGTGGTGGGAGAATCGCCTCCCAGTGCATATTAATAATTCGCTCTACAGAACTCACCAAAAAAGCCTGAATACTACGGTTAAACTCGGCTATGACCACAAAACTTTTATCTATATCTGTAGTTGCGCGACCACCAACAGCAAGACTCAAGTCAATAACAGAGACCGTCTGGCCACGAATATGAGCCACCCCCTTAACTAAGCGATGTAAATTAGGCATCATGGTTAATTTAGGGCACTGTAAAACCTCTTTAACTTTAAAAACATTGATACCATAACGTTGGCGCCCGTTAAGACGGAATGTTAGTAATTCTAGTCGGTTTTGACCAACAAGTTGCGTACGCTGATTCACGGAATCAAGAATACCCGTCATAAGTTCATCTCCATCTCAAACTTTTAAGGAAAAAAGTGTTAGTCTAAAATCAGGCCATGAAGAAATCAGAGAAACGAACCATGAATTCGAAGACCCGTATACTTTTCCATTCCCTCTCTAAGTGTAGAGTGTTCTACCGTATTTTTTCTATCACTATCGGCTTTTTATTATTTTTCTTTAGTTGGGCTGTCTTTTCTGCAACCCCGGAACAAATTGCACAGATCCAGAAAGCCGCAGAACAGCACGTCATTGAGGTGGTTGATCAACCAGCTGGAGCCCAGTTGAACGTTAACGCGGCTAATATTGATCCCAGAGTCTTTGCAACCCATTGCCCAGAACCATTACAAACTTCTTCTTCATCTCACAGCGGATCAGCAAGTAATATTACTGTACTTGTTGAGTGCCCTAGTGATAATTGGCGAATATACGTTCCTGTTCGTTTGACACTGAGTGTGCCTGCTGCCACCGCAGTTAGCTCACTGGGTAGAGGTCATATCATCACAGAACAGGATGTTACTATTTCCATGGTAGACCGCCTTAGCTTCAGACGGCAAGGCTTTTCCTCTCTAGATTTGCTCATTGGCGCAAAAACCAAAAGAAATATTCAGCTTGGTCAAGCAATAACACCTAATGATATTTGTGTTGTATGTCGTAATGATATTGTCTTAATCCGGGTAGAAAGTGGTGCGATGAATATCACAACTCGTGGTACTGCTTTAGCTGATGGTAATTTAGGGGAACAAATAAGAGTGAAAAATAACCAGTCAAACCGTATAATAGATGCAAGAGTGAGCGGAATAGGTGAAGTTAGTGTTCTTTTTTAGTTAATTAACATCCTAGACTTCTCTTGTTGCTATCAGCTTTACATAAATAACTAAAGTTTCTCCTAATTGGGTCGATATCAACGTTAATATAAGTACAACTTCCAAAAGGCATACTATGGCAGGCATAGATAATATACGTACTGGTCAATCACTGACCACTAACACGCACTCAACAACTCGTTCAGATGCAAGTGCAAAAGAGCCTATTCCCCAAGAGAATAAAGCCTCTCAAGCTCAACAACAAGATTCAGTATCATTAAGTGCTCAAGGAAAAGCTATCGGTGGCGTGCAGAGTGATTTTGCAACTACAGCAAATTTTGATAGCGCAAAAGTCGCCGCGATTAAAGAGGCGATAGCCAATGGCTCATACGTTGTTGATGCCGAAAAGTTAGCTGAAAATATGATGAAGTTTGAAAAAGAACTAGGAGGATTATAAACTTCTTTAAATCTATCTAAAACTATAGGCATTAGTTATGGCTGCATTAAACGATCTAGTTGAGTTTCAGTTAGAAAATGCTAGGAAGTTATCGGAAATTCTTGAGAAAGAAAAGATAGCGATTACTCGCCGCTCTTCTGAAGACATAGCATCAACAGCACAAGAAAAATTGACTGTGATAAACTTGTTAAATCAAACAGATCAACGAATAGCTAAACATCCTGATGTCAATCGCCTCAATGAAGACAATCATCTGATGTCATCGATCGCTAGTATTCGTTCAATAATTCATGATTGCCAACAAGCCAACCTAGTTAATGGGGAAGCACTATCACGAGCGCAGGTCAGCTTTAATAAGCTGAACAATCTCATGCAGCAAAGTCATGGCAAAATTGGTATGACCTATAACGCAACCGGTAAAACTCACACCGTATCAACATTAGGCACCAACTTAAAAGCTTAATACTGAAGCATGTCGCTAACTAAAATAATGTCTGTTGACGCTTTTCAGGTACTTGTTGCACCTCTCCATAGCTCCTTAGCCTATCCATTTTTCGAATATCTAGTCTTAATTCAGTAACATAGGTGTCACCAACCGTATAACTTCTCACAACTTCAGCACCGCGGATAACCCCATCAACAGCACTAGCAGTTAATTCAGTACCTAATCGTTGATCATTAAGATCCGCACGACCACTAACACGCATACCATAGATCTGCTCTGCTAGCTCCCGATAAGCATCGATTTTTGATGCTCTAATTGCCCGCACTTGCTTCTCTTCATCGCTGCGTCCCCGTTGATCACTAATGCTGGCATAACCAACAGCCGTTAACCAGTCTTCTTCACGCATTGCTTGCAAAGGCTGACAGCCAACGATAGGTACAATAAGTATTAAAAAAAACCATACACGAGAGAGCATGTTGTTCCTCCTAGGGCCTTAAAATAACATTATAGGGACGAAGCATGGTTGGATCAGAGCGAATAATCACCCCATCTTGAGTCCTGATAATATTCAAAGTATCTAAGTCGCGCCCGATACGATCAGCCGGTAAAAATCCTTGCGCCGTCGCAACAACAATACGTGATTGCATCCCCACTAACCTTGCATTAACCAGTACACCACCCTCTTGGCGTAGCATTGTTCCAGTCAGGACGTATTGAACTTCCTGTTCTTGAGCGAGATCTTTCCAATCACGACTCAATGCAAAGTCACCTTGCCGAGTCACCTGTATTGAACCGGTAGTTTTAAAGTCGACAATTTTGAAACCACGTCGCTGAAATTGATGAATCATTCCCTCAGAAACGGTGTTACCTAACCAGTTAGTCGTATCCATATCCTGCACATCGACAAAAGAAGTTACTGCAATTGGTGTTCTTGCCGTAACACTAGTATTCGAGCGAACGAGATCCTCAGTCAAGCTATCGATAAAAAAATCCAGAGTATGGCGAGGACTTTCCATCAACATAAATTGTGACCCCGTATAAGGCTCTTTACCATTATATATCGGCGCATAGGCACACGCGGTGAGGAATACTACCGGTGCTAAAATCAGCCACTTTTTCATTTACTTTATCTCCAGACATACTAAGGCTATTATCCCCGTTCACCTGTTTACCAAAACTGGAACGTTCTTTGCTTTTCTAAATCTGTCTTCGATTGAGAATCGCATTTGTGATAAACCACAAACTGAATAAGCAATTTATATACCCACTTTGGAAGAAATCATGGAAAAAAATAGTTATTTCGCGATATTTCTTATTTTGATCGCTTTAGTGAGCTCAAAAACTGAAGCCGCATGGTTTGAAGTAACCGGCAGATCCACCATCGTTTCTTCCAAAGAAGTTGCTCGTGTTCATGCCCTAGAAGATGCTTTATATAAGGTGATTAATTTTTCGGGTGCCGATATTGGAAGCTTGAGTCATTTACTGCCTTTTTTAGAGACGGATAGAAAAGAATATTTTTTTAACAATCATGAAGTGAGATATATTTCCGTAGAAAATCGTAAGGTTCGTGGCAATGTGATGGAAATAACCGTCAGAGTTGATATCTATCCATCGGCAAGGGCTTGCCACACGGATCAATACAAAAAAACCGTTTTAATCGGTAATGTTGATCTAGCGTCACCTCAGCAAGCGGTTATGGGACAAATCTACAGCTTAGGGGATGATTTCGCTAATGTCTTAGATAAGCAAATAACACAGCAATCGCATAACTTTATATCCGTAGGCACTACTGATTATGATCTTGACCAACGCAACCCAATGCGAATAACGATGATCGCGCAAGATACTGGCGCGCACTATATTATTGGCGGCGTTATCCATGATTTAACGGCTACGATAGAACAAAAAAATTTACGCGATGATATTATCAACCGACAATTCGCACTCGACATGCAAGTTTTTGACGGTAAGACCGGCCATGTGATTCTAAAACGTAATTATCGAGAGGTGGCTAAATGGCCATTTGCTAAGACCAGCCAAGTAGATACTCGTAGCGCACGTTTTTGGGCTTCGACCTATGGGCAGATGCTACTGCGGGTCAGTCGAAATATCATGCTGGATCTCGAGTCGGAAATATCATGTAAAATCACATTACCTGAAGTCGTGGCCACTTTTGGTAATATGGTCAGTATCGATCTCGGACGCATACACGGTGTTAAAGAAGGTGACAAACTACAACTTTGGCACACAGGCTCATTTATTGATCAACATGGCTTACCTCGCAGTAAAGTATCACAGAGTGAGGTTACCTTAACG
>SLFB01000249.1 GCA_007124475.1 Vibrio sp.
AATCTTTAATCTTTAATCTTGAGTATCTCTTCCCAAGGTAATGTGATATCGCCTAACACAATAAAGTTGGGGTTTTCCAGCGTTTCTCGTTCGTTATAAGACAGAGGGTCGAGTAAGGTACTGAGAATACGTCCTCCTGCCTCTTCAACAATACATTGGGTCGCCGCGGTATCCCATTCGCCCGTTGGTCCTAAACGTAAGTAGCAATCGACCGCACCTTCCGCCACTAAGCAGGCTTTGAGCGCAGCAGAACCAAGGGGAATTAAATCATAATTCCAGTCTTGGCTAAGGCGATGAGTGATACGGTTGATGTCTTGGCGGCGGCTAATGGCAATGGCAATGGACTGACCGGGCAACTCATGTTTATGGCTATGAATGCGTATGCTTTCGCTCATGTCAGGGATTTTCCATGCCCCTTTACCATGGTAAGCGTAATAAGTCACACCCGATACTGGTCCATAAACGACGCCCATGACGGGTCGGTTATGTTCAACCAGAGCAATCACCGTGGCAAAGTCACCACTGCGGGCAATAAATTCTTGAGTGCCATCGAGTGGGTCCACTAACCAGTAACGCTGCCAGGTTTCACGAGTGGGTAGGCCAATATTGGCCGCCTCTTCTGATAAAATGGGAATATCAGGTGTTAACTCAGTCAGTCGTTCTACCACTAATTTATGCGCGGCAAGATCAGCGCTGGTCACTGGTGTTTCATCACTTTTCACAAAGGCTTCGTAAGACTTATTTTCATAAATATCTAGAATTAACTGGCCAGCAGAGCGAGCGATACTGATGACTTCAGGAAGAAGATGGGAGAGATCTTTGGTATGGGTCATAGCCACTCCATTTAATTGGTCGTCAATGCTAAATGACGTAGAGTTAGTAGTAAGGCAGTGATACTGCGTGCTTCACTAAAATCTAGATGAGTGAGTAATTCTTCTGCTTGAGTGAGGGGCCAGCGTACCACTTCAAGAGGCTCAGGCTCATCGCCAATCAATTGCTGTGGGTAGAGCTGTTCAGCGATAAAAATGGTCATGCGACTGGAAAAATACGATGGCGCGAGGATGACCTCTTTCAATGGCGTAAGCTGAGTGCTCCCCATACCGATTTCTTCTTTTAATTCACGATCTGCAGCTTGCGCTGCTGATTCACCAGCATCAATCAAACCTTTAGGAAAACCTAATTCGTAGCCTTGTGTGCCTGCCGCATATTCACGCACCAGTAATAAATCCCCTTGAGCGGTGATCGGCACCATCATAACCGCATTACGCCCACTGGATTTTAAGCGTTCATAGGTACGTTGCTCGCCATTAGAAAAACGAAGATCGAGAGCTTCAATCGTAAACAGTTTTGATTGAGCGACGGTGCGTTGAGCTAAAATTTCAGGCGCTGTCTTGGGTGGCATTCGTTAACTCCTAGTAAGCAAACTGTTCTTACTATATAAGAAAATAGCCACTCCGCAAAGAAGTGGTGCATTAGGCGCGTGATGGTGAGACTTAGTGGTTATTCAGCGACAAAAAAGCCGATGGCGAACCACCGGCGATAGAAGACGTTATTCCCATGCTACTAGACGCTGTTTGGGTATCAGGCTTGAGGGGAGCTTAATAATAGGAATGCTCACCACGATCATGCTCAGTGGCATCGCGCACCGCGGTTAATTCACCGGCAAATTGAGCTAAGAGCTCTTTTTCGATCCCTTCTTTCAACGTGACATCAACCATAGAGCAGCCGTTACAGCCGCCGCCAAATTGAAGTAAAGCCACACCCTCATCAGTAATATTTACCAAGTTCACATGGCCACCATGTCCGGCCAACTGAGGGTTAACTTGAGTTTGAATCGCATACTCAACTCGAGCCATTAAGGGGGCATCGTCACCCACTTTACGCATTTTTGCATTGGGTGCTTTAAGTGTGAGCTGGGAGCCCATTTTGTCGGTGACAAAGTCAATTTCGGCGCTATCGAGAAAGGGTAAGCTTAACTCATCGATATAAGCTGAGAAACCATTAAACGGAATGACAGTATCACTTGCTTCAGCCGCTTCTGGTGGGCAGTAAGATACGCCACATTCTGCATTAGGTGTACCGGGATTAACCACAAAGACACGTATGTTGGTCTCTGCGGGTTGCTGAGCTAAAAGTTTAGCAAAGTGAGCCTGAGCGGCTTCAGTAATAATAATATTAGATGTTGACACGACGAATACCCGAGTAATTTTGTAGGTTATTGTTGACTATTCTACTCCAGTCGCACAGAGGATCCAGCCCTTTTTTTATCCAATTTGCAGGTTAGTGGCTGTTTTATCCAGAAATTAGCGACCGGTCAAAGATGGATTCAAACTATCCCTTTATGACTGGAAGCCGTCGGAGGCGTAGCAGCCATCGTTACCTCTGCGACATAGTCTGTCTATGCTCATCGTCTATGCTCATCAGGGGGAACTGATTGGTCACCTGCCGGTTGGTCTCAGTGGTTGTGGGAAAGTGAATTGGCTTCTTGCCATGTTACCTGAGAAAGGGATAACACGATATCCCTATGCTGGGTGAAATCCTCACGGTTAATTGTGTTAATGATGATTTTGATCGTGAGTGAGGCGTTGCTGTAAAGCATGACGGGGCTCATTAGCAATCTCGCCGTAAACCCTCGCCCGATCCGAGGGCGGGGATATAAGAAGTCACGAGTAAGGTTCTGGTGTGCGACATAAACAATAAATATCAATCTGTTCGATGCCGACTTCCATCAGCAGATGACAGAGCTGGCGAACGGTGCTCCCTGTGGTGACAACATCATCCACAATGGCAACATGGGACACATTGGGATGATGCTGTAAGCGAAAGGCTCCGTATAGGTTACGTTCGCGTGCGAGTTTGGATAGTTTTTGTTGAGCTGGTGTTGCCCGTTGGCGAATAAAAAGGTTGGCTTGATGCTGAGTCGCCAGTTGTTTGGCTAATGAGCGCGCCAGCAGCTCACTTTGATTAAAACCACGTTGCCATCGACGTCGCCAATGTAAGGGAACTGGAACCAACAAGGGCGCGGGCTCAGTTATTTGGGCGGCGAGGCGAGCCGCTAAGTGATGAGCCTGCCAAAATTGACCTTGGTATTTGAATTGATGAATGGTGCGACTTAATGGAAATTGGTAATCACCAATACAATATAATGCTTGCCAAGGTGGGGGTGAGCGTAAACATTGCCCGCATTGTGGGGTTGTAGTGAGGCAAGGTAAGCCACATTGCTGGCAGCGTAGTGTCGGGGCAAACCAGGCTTGGCAGGAATGACAGGTGCCATATTGGGCATCGTGCTCGAGAGGTAGCCGACATAAAGTGCAGCGCTGAGTTATCCAGCGGGTAGTGATTTGAGATAATCGCGGCCAATGCATATTGGTTTCCTATTTTCTGTTAATCTAGAGGTGAGAAGCCTTACGGTGCTATACCCAAACCACTTGGAGTTGCAGGTAGGCGAACGAACGTCGCCAACACCCCTACAGCTTCAAGTCGGAAGGGTATAATCAAAATGGACCTTAAGCGGGGGTGGTGGTGCTTTATGCAGGATTCCGTTATTAGCCGACCCTGGCAGTGCTTGGCGCTATCCATGCCCCTAAGTGAGAATAAACAGCGCTAATTATGATGGTTTTTCATCCCATTGATGGCCGGTTTTAGTAGGAGAAAGTGTGAGCATGACCGAGAAACTTTATTGGCAAGTGATAGGTGAAGGGCCCGATCTTGTTCTCATCCATGGTTGGGGCATGAACGGTGCGGTATGGCAGCAAGTGGTGGCGCAATTACAAGGTCAGTTTCGGTTGCATATCGTTGATTTACCTGGTTATGGCTACAGCAACCATGTATCAGCAACGGAGATGGAATCCATCACCGATAGGCTGTTACAACAAGCCCCAGCACAGGCCATTTGGGTTGGTTGGTCTTTAGGGGGATTAATCGCTAGCCATATTGCTTTACATTATCCGCAGCGGGTGAGTAAGTTAATCACGGTTGCTTCATCGCCGAAATTTACGGCGAGCATTGAGTCATCATCTGCTTGGTATGGCATTAAACCGCAAGTCTTACGCACATTTACCGATCAATTAGTGACTGATTTACCCTTGATGGTTGAACGCTTTATTGCTTTGCAAGCCATGGGTAGCCCTAGTGCACGTCAAGATGTTAAAGCGTTGAAACAAGCTGTACTTGCTCGCCCTATGCCTAATCAAGAGGCCTTACTTGCTGGATTGCAATTATTAGCGACTACGGATCAGCGTCAGCAGCTCGCCCAGCTTTCTATGCCAGTGTTACGTTTATATGGCCGTTTAGACGGTTTAGTGCCAGTTAAAGTGGCTGATGCGGTACAGGTGTTACATCCAACTGCGGCTTGTCATATTTTCCCAGCCTCTTCGCATGCGCCTTTTATGACCGAATCGACGGCCTTTTGTCAGCAACTGGTCCACTTTGCAAGTAAAGAGTAAAAGTTGTTACGGATGAGTAAATAAGCGCTCAAATATTATTAAGATTGGTCGATATCTTAATTGTCCTCTTGCAGTGTGATGCTTAAAGGGGATGCGATACTGAGGAGGTCTCGGTTATGAACGTGTCACCAACAAATGTTAGTGTGCCGCTCATTGCCCCGTCAGTGAACCTGCAGACTGAACAAGTCTCGCGGGAAAATCGCATACGAGCGCCGGTAACGCCAACGGTGGAGCTCACGAAAAGCCAAGCTGAACGGAAAACCAAAGCGGATGATAAGCGACGTAAACAATCTGCTTGGGATCCTGCTGAGCACCCTAACTATGAGCAAGATATGGAGCAAGAGATAGGTCAACCCTCCAACGCAATGCGGAGCGAATTGGAAAGGTTGTTTGATTTGTTAGCGTTATCTTCTTACAGTGAAGGACAAGGTAAAGGGTATACCATGCGTTTTCGGTTGCCAAAGCGGATCATTGATGCGGCAATCACAGAAGGCAAAATGGCAAAACGCCGGACAGTAATTCAGTTTTATTACGGTCATGCGGTTGCGCCTCATACGCCATCAGAAGTGATAGCGATCCTGTAGTTATCATTGAGCTAAGCTGCAATGATAAGGTGACTTACAAAAATCCCCACAGCTAATGCTGCGGGGATTTGTTTTTACCAACCAGCATCCACGATGTGCTCCCCTCTTGCCTATTTGAAGCGGGCAAGGTGTTGACTAGGTTCGAGCCGCCAATCGCATCGTTTGTCTATGCTTATAGGGACTTACTCATTGGTCGCCTCGTTGCCAAGCCAAGTCAAGCCGGTTGGAGAAGTCTTGGCGTTATTTTTTCGCTTTCGCAAACGCAGCGGCAAACGCTCCGCCCATCGCACCATTAGAGGGGGCTTCTTCCCGCTCGCGGCGACGAGCATGTGATGGATTGTGTTGGCGTCCTTGGCTGTGCGAGGCGGTTTTTTGTCCGCGATTCTCTTGTCCTGGCTCGTCGTTTAAACGCATTGAAAGGGCAATACGTTTGCGCTGTGCGTCCACTTCCATCACTTTCACTTTGACAATATCACCCGCTTTTACCACGTCGCGTGGGTCAGCAATGAAACGGTCAGTGAGCGCCGAGATATGCACTAAACCATCTTGATGAACACCAATATCGACAAAAGCGCCAAAATTCGCCACGTTAGACACCACACCCTCTAAAATCATCCCAAGCTCGAGATCTTTGATGTCATTCACGCCATCAGCAAAGGTCGCGGTTTTGAACTCAGGGCGAGGATCGCGCCCCGGTTTATCCAGCTCTTTAATGATGTCGGTAATGGTGGGGAGACCAAATTTTTCATCGGTATAGTCAACCGCGCGCAGGGAACGCAGAAACTCACTATTACCAATCAATGATTTAATCTCTTGTTGGTTTTTCTCAGCAATGGCTTTTACCACTGGATAGGCTTCAGGGTGAACTGCAGACGCATCGAGTGGGTTCTTGCCATCCATGATCCGTAAGAAACCAGCGCACTGCTCAAAAGCTTTAGGCCCAAGGCGTGGTACTTTTTTCAATGTTGCGCGACCGGTAAAGCGGCCATGCTCATCACGATACTGAACAATATTTTGTGCCAAGGCGGCCGATAAGCCAGCAACGCGAGTTAACAGCGCCGCTGAGGCGGTGTTAACATCCACACCGACGGCGTTTACGCAGTCTTCGACCACCGCATCAAGACGTTTGGCGAGTAAGGTTTGGCTAACATCGTGTTGGTATTGACCGACGCCGATGGATTTAGGATCAATTTTTACCAGCTCTGCCAAAGGGTCTTGCAAGCGGCGAGCAATGGACACCGCACCACGCAGTGATACGTCCATGTTCGGGAACTCTTTGGCTGCTAGCTCAGATGCGGAATAAACCGATGCACCCGCTTCACTGACAATAATTTTTTGCACCTTAAGATTGCCACGCTTAATTAACTCGGCGACAAAATTGTCCGTTTCACGTGAGGCAGTACCGTTGCCGATGGCAATCAGATCGACATGATGTTGACTGACCAACGCCGCGACGGTTTGCATCGCTCGCTCATATTGATTTTGTGGTACATGAGGATAAATGGTATCGGTTGCCAGTACCTTGCCGGTGGCATCAACCACCGCGACTTTACAGCCGGTTCTTAGCCCAGGATCGAGGCCTAATGTCGCCCGAGGTCCTGCCGGTGCCGCCATGAGCAAGTCTTTTAAGTTACTTGCGAAGACGTCAATCGCTTCAATTTCCGCGCGCTCTTTCATTGCCGACATCAGTTCAGTTTCCATATGCATGGACACTTTGATGCGCCAGGCCCAACTGATCACTTGCTGACGCCATTGATCCGCGGGAGCTTGACTCAGGTGCAATTGATAATGTTGTGCGATTAAGGTTTCACAATACGAATGGCGTAGGGTTTCTTCTTGCTGAGGGTCGGCATTTAAGCTCAGGGTTAAAAAGCCTTCGTTACGGCCACGTAGCATGGCGAGAGCGCGGTGGGAAGGGGCTTTAGCAATCAGTTCGCGATGATCAAAATAGTCTTTGAACTTTTCTCCCGCCTGTTCTTTACCGGCAATCACTTGAGAGACAATTTCAGCGTGGCGAGTCAAATAGTCGCGCAGCTTAGCCAGTAGGTCGGCATCTTCTGCAATCCGCTCCATGATGATCGCCCGTGCGCCATCGAGCGCCGCTTTGCTATCGGCAATGCCTTTATCGGCGTCGATGTAGGCGAGGGCCGCTTGCTCTGGATCGAGGTCAGCGTGTTGCCATAAACGATCGGCTAACGGTTCAAGTCCAGCTTCAATCGCAATTTGCCCTTTGGTGCGCCGTTTTGGTTTATAGGGGAGATAGAGATCTTCTAAGCGAGTTTTGCTGTCGGCAGCGAGAATCGCTTGTTCCAGTTCTGGGGTGAGTTTACCTTGTTCTTGAATCGATTTAAGAATCGTCTGGCGGCGATCCTCCATCTCTCGTAAGTAGCTCAGGCGGGTATCTAAATGACGCAGTTGCGAGTCATCTAATCCTCCGGTTACCTCTTTGCGGTAGCGTGCAATAAAGGGGACAGTGTTACCTTCATCAATCAGGGTGACTGCAGCGTTGACTTGATTCTGGTTGACATTCAATTCATTGGCAATCTGTAGGCAGATAGCGTGGCTCATCCGTGGTCTCTCTATTAAACAATCATGCAGGGATTGTACGTAGTCCAGAGTGAGCTGCAATGGCTTTGTGTTCACGTCGCATGATTAACCATGATTTTTGACTTTCCTCACACTGAAAACTGACGCGCTCAGCGTAGCGAATGTGGAGAGAAGAAGATGAGCGCTATGCCCAGTGTGGTGGATTAGGTAAGATAACCAATAGGTTCTGTAATGATGATTGAGGTAGTAGGTGAAAACCAAACTGATTACACGGGCAGGATATGACAAGCTTAAACAAGAGCATGATCATCTATGGCATGAAAAGCGCCCCGAAATTACCAAGATTGTCACTTGGGCTGCCAGCTTAGGTGACCGCTCTGAAAACGCCGATTACACCTTTAACAAACGCTTGTTGCGCCAAATCGATCGTCGCGTGCGCTACTTACGCAAGTTGTTGCCTGAGTTGAAAATCGTCGACTACTCGCCACAGCAAGAGGGCAAAGTGTTTTTTGGCGCTTGGGTCGAAATTGAAAATGAAGCGGGCGAGACGAAAACCTTACGTATTGTCGGTCCAGAAGAGATTTATGGTGATGCCAAAGACTACATTTCCATTGACTCTCCGATGGCGCGCGCCTTGCTGAAAAAGCAAGTGGATGAAGAAGTGACAGTA
>SLFB01000026.1 GCA_007124475.1 Vibrio sp.
CTAGAATCACCGCTCTTTTTATAACTGGTTATGCGTTTCGATGGAGTCAATATTTCACTGGAAAAAATCACTACGTATGCAAGGTGTCCCAGCTTCGCAAGCGGCACTGGCATTGGGTGTGATTGGCTTAGGTCAAGCTTGGACGCTCTACTTCCCGAAATGGGGAGCTTTTTTCCATCCTTATTTTGCCTTAATCGGGAGTTTGTTACTCTTACCTGTTCTTGGTAAGTACCTTACCAGCTACTCATCTTTTATGAATGATCTCCGTCATCCTCTGCATGGCAGTTTAATGCCTCCAATGAGTATGGCGCTGCTGATCTTATGTGATTATTTAGCGGTAATTTCGCCCTTGGTTGCCTATCCCATTTGGACTCTTGCCCTACTTCTGCATATCACCATGATGGTGCTATTTTTTCGGTTTCAGTTAGCCAATTTTAATATTGCGAATGTGGTACCCAGTTGGTTTCTCTATCCTGTTGGTCTCATTAGTAGCTCCCTTGCGGGGACACAGTTTGGTCATACTGTTTTTTCTGAAATGCTTGTTAGTATTTGCATTGCTATCTATTTTGTCATGTTGCCCGTTGTTCTTTATCGCTTAGTCTTTGCGGGCATGTTGCCCAAACGGGCTCGCCCCACTTTAGCCATTATGGCCGCGCCTATCAATCTTACTCTTGCGACTTATTTGGTCAACTTTACCAACCCAGACCCTATCCTCACTGGAGCGTTAGCTGGTATTGCGATTACAATGACCTTATTAATTTACCTCTGTTATTTCAGGCTATTGCGCTTGGCTTTTCAGCCATCTATTGCCGCCCTCACCTTTCCATCTGTGATCAGCGCCATTGCCATGCACCGTTTGACTGATTATTTTTCAGAGTTTTATCCACATTGGTATTGGCTACATAAGTTTGGTTTATTTGAACTATTCATTGCAACGGGCATGGTGGCTTGGGTGCTTTTGGGGTACTGGAAAATGTATTGGCCTTCAGCCTCTACGACGGGTAATTGAATCATTATCAGCCTAAATAGCCCTTTATTACCTTTCCTTATCGTAGACAGAATCACCAACCGCACCTAGACTTAAGATAGTTAAATCAAATAGGTCGCGAAACCATGAAACAAAGCAAACGATTGATTCAACTAGTATGGTTTTTACTGCTATCCATTTTCACTTTACCAGCGTTTACTCAATCTAATTTTCCTAGTCAACCTCTTACTATGTTGATTGGTTTTAACCCTGGTGGTAGCACGGATACTCAAGGTCAAGTGCTAGCTAAAGTCCTTTCCGAACAGCTCGGGCAGCCGGTAAATATTATTCACCATGCCGGTGCAGGAGGCGCTTCAGCAGCGGCGATGCTGGCCAATAGCCGCGATCAAGGCTATACCTTTCAATTTGGGCTGTCTCTACCTTACACCTTTGCTCCATTAACGACGACTTCCTCTTATCAATTGGATAGCTTTCGTTATGTCGCCGGCATCACCCTCGATCAAATCGCACTAGTCACAGGGCCCAATACACCGTTTGCAACTTGGCAAGAGTTTATCGCATACGCTAAAGCTAACCCTGGCTTAGTCTATGCTTCGCAAAATATTCAAGACCGCTTTTTAATTCATCGGATTATGCGTCAAGAAGGGATTCAATTACGCATTATGCCAACCACTGGTGGTGCAGGCATGGCCCCACTCATTCTGTCTGGAGATGCTGATATCGCCTTTAGCGGTGGCACCCATAGCGCTTATACTGATTCTGGACTCATGCGCGTACTAGCCAGCCTAGCCAAAGACAGGTTAGTCTATTATCCTGAGGTACCAAGTTTAATCGAACTCGGTTATGACGTCAGTGCCCATGTAGTTCGCGTGATTGCCGTACCGGCTAATACTCCGGATGAGCAAGTTCAAATATTAAGTGATGCCCTATTGGCGGTAACGAAAGATCAACGATTTATTGATGTCACTGAACAAACCATCAAAATGCCAGTTATCTTTATGAATGAAGCCGAATTAAAAACTCTATTTGCACAACAAGTTATAGAATATCAAGCATTAATAGCAGAATCTGAGCAGATTAAATAAACAGAGCCCCAAAAGTTGGAATTATGGATGAGTGGGAAGTGATTACCAGCTTTCTGGAGCAAATTTGAACAGCAGTAAGCGGGTCTTTACTGGCAATCAAGGATGATACTCAACATCCTCATGAGCTTAAACTGACTAGATAGGCGAGCAAAAGCGAATACTCCAGCATTTACAAGTAGGCAAGGGAATACATTGCAGTAATAGTGCAACCATAAAGAGAGCGATAAATGCCATCGAGAACTAAATCGTACAGTGATCAAAAAACATCACGTTGGGAGCTGAAGTTCACCACTCGTATTGTTTTGTTGTTTGGTTTTTTAGGGCTATTTTCTTTACTGGTTTCGATGTTTTATTCCATCAAAACTGCAGAAATAAGCTTACAATCCGAGATTGAAAATAGTTTAATTCAACGGCAACGAGCGGTACATAATTCAATCAACAATCGATTGGATTTACTAGAAGTGTACTTACATACCACCGCATCGAACCAGGTTTTCACATCTCTCAGTGGCGATAGTTTTGAGTTTAATCGCATTGCAAATGACATGATATATATGTTTCAAGATTCTGCGTTGGGTGCGAATCTGGATGTTTTCTTTCTGGTAGACCCAGCCGGGCACCTATTAATGAATGCCAGTTTACCGCTCTATGATATCCATCAACTATTACAAGATATTCGCTCACCATTGCATTATACCAATCAATGGTCTGTGGTACATAATCCAGATCTCACTGCAATCATCAAAGCAATACCTATTTTTGATCCTGCCAGTATCAAACTAAGAGGTTATATGTTTATTGGTCTGGCGATTGGTCAAAATCGGAGTTTTATTCGCACCCTTAGCGAGCAAGCCGATGTTGATGCGCTCTCAATTTACTATAATAAACATAAAATTATTGAATATAGCCCCCGCTTTGACTTGCCCGGCATCGCTAGCCAAGCACAAGATAATGCAACCACAACCATGAGACGCTTTGAGCAATTATACCTAGTCAATGCTCCTTTAAGTGTGAAAGGCGTTAACTTACCGATCTCAATGAAAATAGCGATTGATGACCATCGCTTTACGTCTGTTAACGAACATTATTGGCATTCATTTTTCGTCTTATCGACAGGGTTCTTGCTGCTTTTGTTGTTAGCAGCGTGGTTAATCCATATCACTCATCGACGAGCGATTACTCAGTTGATAGATTATATCGAACATATTCAACAAGGGTTAAGTGTCCGCTTTTCGCACACCGGTATTTGGGAATATAACCAAGTTGGCGACGCGATGCAGATCATGGTCGATAATTTAAAAGTCGCGGCTACGGTTTTCGAATCGGCTGAAGGAATGATAGTCACCGATGCCAACAAACAGATTTTAAGAGTAAACCAAGCATTTACTGACATTACTGGTTTTCAAGCTGATCAGGTTGTGGGGCAGTCACTTGAAATTATTCATTCAGCACAGTACGACGATACCTTTTATGCCAATATTGAGTTTCATCTTGAAAACTACGGTGTATGGCATGGTGAAATGTGGAATACCCGCAAAAATGGCCATGATTATTTACAGTGGACCATGATCACCGCAGTACTGGATGATGAAGAAAATAAAGTCGTGAATTATGTTGTGACGCTAATCGATGTCACCCAACGCAATGCGGCAGAGAGTAAAATCAAACAGTTGGCTTTTTATGATCAGTTAACCCAGCTACCTAATCGACAACTGTTAATGGAGAAACTTGAATCGGCTAGACTACATAGCGAACGTAATCACAAATATGGTGCCATTTTATATTTAGACTTAGATGATTTTAAAACCCTCAATGATACCAGGGGGCATGATGTGGGTGATAAATTCTTGATTTTAGTCAGTCAACGACTGTCTCAATGTATCCGCAAAACCGACACAGTAGCTAGAATTGGTGGCGACGAATTTGTCATTATTTTTGAACATCTTGATACTGAACTCGAACAAGCCACTCACAAATGCGACTTCTTGTGCCAAAAGATCTTATCCAATTTAACTCAGCCCTATACTATCGATAATATCGAACACTTCAGTACACTCAGCATTGGAGTGACACTGTTTTATGGTGAAGATAAAAGCATTGATGAGCTTCTAAAGCATGCTGATTTAGCCATGTATCAAGCAAAAAATTCAGGCAAAAATACTTATCGCTTTTTTAACCCTGAAATGCAGCAAAAAGTCTTAGAGCATGCGGCCATGGCAAATGATATGCGCCAAGCCATCAGTAAGGGACAAATGATGCTCTATTTTCAACCGCAAGTGACTCATGCAGGCCAATTGATTGGCGCTGAAGCTTTGATCCGCTGGCAACATCCCGAAAAAGGCATGGTCTCTCCGGCTGAGTTTATTCCCGTTGCCGAGGTAACAGGGTTGATTTTACCTATCGGTGAATGGGTATTGGATCAAGCCTGTCAAACGCTTTCCATCTGGCAGCAATCAGAATTAGCTCGCTCGCTGACTCTCGCCATTAATATTAGCGCTAAGCAGTTTTATCAATCTGATTTTGTCGCACAAGTGTTAAGCGCCCTACGGCGCTATGACGCTAATCCCCATCGACTTAAACTGGAATTAACCGAAAGTATGTTGCATGAGGACTTAGAAGATACAATCCATAAAATGAGTCAACTCCAAGAGTTTGGTGTCACCTTTTCACTGGATGACTTTGGTACTGGTTATTCTTCACTCAGTTACTTAAAACGACTACCTCTCGATCAGCTAAAAATCGATAAATCATTCGTCAGTGATCTCAATCACAATACTTATGGAGCTGATATTGCGCGAACCATAGTGTCCTTAGCCAATAGTATGGATTTATCTGTCATTGCCGAAGGAGTCGAGACGGAAGAGCAACGGCTAGCGCTGGTGAGTTATGGTTGCTTTCATTTTCAAGGCTATTTATTTTCGCCGCCGGTACCGATCGAGAAATTTCCATTCAATGATACCCTTCCTAACCGAAGCGGCAGGGGTGTTGGCTAGGTTCGTTCATCCCAATCACAGAGTTTGCCTATGCTCATCGGGATGGACTCTACTGCCGCTTACCTGCAACTCCAAGTGACTTGGTTATATATATTTAAAGCTATATGGCGAGCTTAATGACTTAAGCATTTCCCATTGCTATCAAAGCATCAGCAGTAGGAGGAGCTCGAAACACACCGACTTTCAGTAATAACTCTTGAAGAATACGTAAGATTTGGCTTGACCAAAAACGTCCTTTATTGGTCAGACGCATACAACTTGAGTCTGTATATAATAAACCGGCTTGGTGCCACTGAGACAGTAAAGGTTGCAGTAGCTGTGCATTGATAATTATTTTATCTAATGGTATGCGTCCTTTTTCAACACCCGACTGTAAGCTAACTCGCCATTGCTCAGCACTAGCCGCTGAGTACGTCATCATCATTAAAGGTTTTTGCTGATCCTCAATGGCGGCAATATATCGCTCGAGATTTCGCTCATTCATATAACTGTATCCATTGATCGCACCACCAGCACCAGATCCAAAAGCAAAACACTCTGCCCCTTCTTTAATCAATAAATTATACAAATTACGCTCACGAGTCGTACGTGCAAAATGACTATTGCTGATCATTTGCCAACCAAGTTCTGCTAAATAGTCGCTGCCATAAAGATACATATTTTGGCATGCAGTGGCGGAAGGCACAGCCAAGCGTTGATTAGTGATTGCCTTTGCTAACGCTGTGTTAGGTAATATATTCAGCGCATACAGGTCCACACCATCTAAACCAATTTGATCAGCCAGATATAAATCTTGTTGCCAAGATTGCTCTGTCTGTTGAGGCAGCCCAAATAACAAATCACACACAACGGCAGCCCGATCACGAGCAACGAGCTTTTCTAAAAAGTGACGGGCTTGCTCCCCAGTAGAAGTGCGTGCTAAACGCTTGCGAATTCGACTATCAAAGGTTTGGATACCTAATGAAAATCGATTCACACCAGCATCTAAACAGGCGTCAATTTTATCGTCACTAAAGCTTAAAATCCGACCTTCAATCGTGATTTCACAGTCCGGTGCCAGTGGTAATAAAGCTGTTAATGTCGCTATGATGTCTGCTAATTGATGCGCGGTTAACGCACTCGGTGTTCCACCACCGAGATAGACCGCATGGATCGGTAATCTCTGATATAGCGGACGCTGTGCTTCAAGCATGATCTCTGCCATCAAGGCTCGTACATACTGTTGCGCTAGATCAGGATGATATTTATTTTGATAAAACCCACAAAAAGTACACCGCGTTTCACAAAAAGGAATGTGTATATAAACCAGTCGCTTACGAGCAGGAATGTCATCATGTTGCTGTAATAGCTTTGACCACGTTTGCGGGGTTTCTGGTGGCGCGATCGGCTGTGAACTGCGCCAGGGCATCGTTGCTTGACGATCCTTAAAAGGCTGACTGTCGGAGATTGCAAAATAATCGGTAAAATCGATGTTAGTATCAATGCTCATTGACTTCCCATGAATCAAATGAAAATCATTATCGTTACCATTGTTAAATTTGTCGAGCAACAACCGTAAGCTATTGATTAAATTAAAAGTAAACTTGATTTTGATCAATAGATTCGCTGATAACCCATAGGAGCTATAGCCAACCCCTTTGGAGTTGCAGATAGGCGGAAAACCTATGAGCATAGAAAGACTATCTGATTAGGGCCAATAAACCTAGCCAACACGCCTGCTGCTTCAAGTAGCAAGGGTACAGTTCAATAGAATATGCTAACGCATAGCTTAAGTTATGCTATTGGAGTGGTTGGGGTTTAAAGCTAGATGATATGGACTTTACTTACAGCTAAGAGGGAGGTTTTGGAGCGTGCGGCGGGAATCGAACCCGCATCATCAGCTTGGAAGGCTGAGGTAATAGCCATTATACGACGCACGCTTTGTTAGGTCTGGCTTGCTTACGGGATGTATATTGCCATGTTTATAGAAAAAGAAAAGTACTTTTTTAAAATTAACGTTTGTTTGCTTGTAAAACAAACAAAATGATATCAATAGCTTAAAATATGTACCAAACTAAAGAACGATTGGCAGCTTAGACTGAAGCCATTGATACGATAAGGTCAAAAATCATAATACTTAAGTGAGCGATTTCATCATGACCTGATTTTTTCCAGCATGCTTAGCTTGATACATTAATCTATCAGGTAGCACCAATGAGAAATCTTTGAAAGGCTGAGTATGATAATAAACACAACCGATACTCACTGTTAATATGGTTGTGTGTGCACGATCTAATACAAAAGGAGTGTCAGCAATTGCCTGACAAATACGCTGCACTTTGCTCTCAACTTGATAACTGGCTTGATTGACCATTAAAATCGCAAATTCCTCCCCTCCCATACGAGCAATGTAATCATCCTCATCAAGCACACTTTGTGCTGCTTGAACAACATGGACAATAGCTTGATCGCCTATCTCATGGCCATATTGATCATTAATTCGTTTAAAGTTATCAATGTCAAAAATAGCCAAACCCGCGCTCCCTGCTTGCTGCTGAACCTGCGCCATCATTTGTGTAAAGAAACGGCGATTACCTATCTGAGTCAGCTGGTCGGTTAATGCTTGTTGCTCAAGCTTTTGATTAGCCTTGCGCAACTGCGCGGTTCGTACCTGCACCATACGACGCAACATCAGTATATAAGCCAAAATAATGCTAATCGCCGCACCCGCTAATAACGGGTAAAGATAGCGAGGGTAAACTTTTTCCATATAAATCCAACGGCTAAAAATCCGAGCTCGGTCAGACTCACGAAAATTAACAAAGCCTGCATCTATTACACCAAGTAATTCACTATTACCTTTTAACACCCCTGGTCTTAACGCTTCAGCATAAAGAAATTTTACTGGTAAAAACTTATGGCGGCTATTGGCGGTAAATAAGAATAAATTTGCCACTTGAAAGTCAGCAATAAATCCGTCCAGTTGCCCTCTTGCCGCGGCATTAAGCATCAGTTGGTTATTGTTAAAACTCATTAATTCCATATCTGGATAATGCTGCTTAGCAAACCATTGCTCATAGCCTGCATGGACGACGCCAATATTAAGCCTACTTTGACCTGATAGAATTGAACGGATATCTTCTTGGCTATGTTGAGAGCTGATAAAC
>SLFB01000003.1 GCA_007124475.1 Vibrio sp.
ATAGAGATTTAACCACCTTTCTTTATCGGTACTCACTCATCATCTTATGATGGCTAGCGATGATCTTTCATCTTAGCTTGGTTTATCTGTTTGTGACCAACGTAACCTACCCCGCTACAGCATCAAGTAGGAAGAGCATAACGCTTTTTTAAGCAGAATGAGCGTACGATTGGCACAATGAATATAGCCATCGGGATAGCCAATAAGATGGCAGGGGAAAGCAGCATAATGACACATAATCAAGGAGAATAATGTGAAAATATTTTGGCATTTACGGTGGTTTTTTAGACTTCGCTGGCAACGGTATTGCGGCGCTATTTTACTGTTTATGCTTATTTCTGCTATGCAGCTCATCATTCCTAAATCGGTCGGGCATATTGTGGATGGTGTCGTCGATAACACCATGACTGGTCGTGATGTATGGCAATGGCTAGCAGGATTATTACTGGTTACTATCATCATTTATCTTTGTCGAATTTTATGGCGCATCTGGTTATTTGGTGCCAGTTTTGAGCTGGGTAGCATACTACGCAATCGTCTCTATCAACATTTATCACGTCAACCACCACGCTTTTTTGAACGCTATAAAACCGGTGATTTAATGGCCCGTGGCACCAATGATGTGAAAAATATTGTCATGACTGCCGGAGAAGGTGTGCTCACCGCGGCTGATTCATTGATCACTGGGGTCGCAGTGTTGATCATTATGAGTACCCAAATCAGTTGGAAGCTGACTCTAATGGCACTATTGCCGATGCCTTTTTTAGCGATCACCATCTTCTTTATTGTTCGCATTCTTCATCAACGCTTTAAAGTGGCTCAAGAAGCGTTCTCTGACCTATCTGATATGACGCAAGAGTCTCTCAATGGGGTGCGAATGCTACGCGCGTTTGGCCTTGAAAGCCAAGAGCAGCAACGCTTCGAAACTATGGTCAATGAAACCGGAGACAAAAATATTGCCGTGGCGCGAGTCGATGCTCGTTTTGATCCTGCCATTCAATTGGCGATTGGATTATCGTTTTTTATCAGCATCAGTGTCGGTGCTTATCTTGTTGAGCAACAAGAAATTAGTTTAGGAGATTTGACCGCGTTCACTATGTATCTTGGTTTGATGATCTGGCCAATGCTCGCATTTGCTTTTCTGTTTAACATTTTAGAACGCGGTTCTGCCGCTTGGGAAAGGCTACAAGAAGTGCTCGAACTGGCTCCGAGTATCACCAGTGGCCAACAATCGCTCTCCACTCAAGCACAGCCATTGACGATTGATATTGAACGTTTTCACTGGGATAGCCAACTACCGGCTGCGCTTGAGCACTGCCATGTGCAACTAAAGCCGGGTAATATTTTAGGCATTGCTGGCCCTGTCGGTAGTGGTAAATCAACCTTGGTCGCGTTATTGCTGCGTCAGCAAGAGTTACAGCATGGCGATATATGTTATGGGGACGTCTCAATTCAAGCCGCCAAACTGGATCAATGGCGCAGTAAATTTGCGGTAGTCAATCAGTCACCGTTTCTTTTTTCACGCTCAATCTTTGACAACATTGCTTTAGGTTGCCCGAATGCTAGCGAGCAAGAAGTCTATCGAGCAGCACAATTAGCCTGTATTCATGACGATATTTTAAAATTCCCCGCTGGTTACGCTACGGAAGTCGGAGAAAAAGGCATTACCTTATCTGGGGGGCAAAAACAACGTATCGCGATTGCTCGAGCCATGTTACTCAATGCTGAAGTGCTGATCCTTGATGATGCGTTATCCGCTGTTGATGGCCGCACCGAGCACACCATTTTACGCAATCTGGAACAATACCATCAACATCAAGCACTGATCATTATCGCCCACCGGCTAACGGCCTTGGAAAAGGCAGATGAAATTATTGTCCTTAACCACGGTAAAATTACCGAGCGAGGTCAACATAAACACTTACTTGCCAATCAAGCTTGGTATGCAGAAATGTATCAATATCAACAACTGGCTCAAGCGATTGAGGGAGAATAAACATGAGAAAGACCACTATTAAACGCCTGTTTACCTACCCTCTCGCACAGCCTAAGCCAATGTTGATTGGTTTGGGGTTTCTGTTTATTGCTGCCATCGCCAATGCTGGAGGGCCTTGGCTTATCCAGCATTTTATCGACGAGCACATAACAAAAGGTGACTATGCTCGAGAGACACTGCTTATTCTCGCCGCTAGCTATATTGGTTTGACCTTATGTTCGGCACTATTTCAATATCTACAAAGTATCCAATTTAATATTGTGGCTACCGGGGTGATCAAAACCATTCGTAAACAGGCTTTTAATAGCGTAATTCGCCAGCCGCTATCAGCCTTCGATTATACACCAACCGGTAAATTGGTATCGCGTTTAACCAATGATACTGAATCTTTGCAACAATTTTACGAACTGCTGATCGCCTCAGTGATCCGTAATATTGTGATGATATCGGTGATGTTGGTGGTTATGACATTATTGAGCTGGCAATTAACGTTAGTGGTGATGGTGTTATTGCCAGTCGTGGTGGGATTTATGCTGCTGTTCCAAAAACTCAGCACTTCAGCCTATCGTATTATGCGTGATTTACTCACTGATATTAATGGCAATATGAGTGAATCGATTCAAGGTATGAGCGTCATTCAATTAATGCGCCAAGAGCAGCGATTTAACCAACAGTTTACTGAACTAACGGCAGAGCATCTTAAAGCCGGTAAAAAAGTCATTACCTTAAATGGCATTTTACTTAGACCACTTATGGATCTGTTAGCAGGTATTGCACTACTAACCTTAGTGGCTATTTTTGGTTTTAGTGGCACCGAGCTCATTGGTGTAGGCGTGTTATACGCCTTTATTAGCTATCTCGGCCGGATCAGCGAGCCATTGATTGAAATGACTCAACAGCTAGCATTGCTACAGCAAGCGTTAGTCGCCAGCGAACGAATTTTTGAAATGATCGATGCCGCGCAACAAAGCTACGGTGAAGATGCTCGCCCACTCAGCAGTGGAGCCATCCAATTACGTGACCTTTGCTTTAGCTATGACGGCAAGCAACAGGTTCTCAAGCAGATTAATCTAACCATTAAGCATCAAAATTTCGTTGCCTTAGTCGGCCATACCGGCAGTGGGAAAAGCACTATCGC
Source organism: Vibrio sp. (assembly GCA_007124475.1). Lineage (GTDB taxonomy): Bacteria > Pseudomonadota > Gammaproteobacteria > Enterobacterales > Vibrionaceae > Vibrio. The sequence goes on from SLFB01000003.1 coordinate 3,135, forward strand.
TTCCCTATTGATGGGCTTTTATCCGGTTCAGAACCATGCGTTATACCTAGATGGTCGACCAATTGATACGCTCAGCAAATCGGTGTTACGCAAAGATGTTGCTATGGTGCAACAAGATCCACACGTACTGCCTTCATCAGTCCGCGATAATATTGCACTGGGCAGAAGCATTAGTGATGAGTCGATTTGGCTTGCCTTGCATCAAGTTGGTCTCGCTGAACAAATACAGCGCTATCCTAATCAATTAGAAACTCAGTTAGGACAAGGGGAAACGAACCTATCGGCTGGACAAAAACAATTATTGGCGATGGCTCGCGTATTGGTCGCTAAACCTAAAGTGCTCATTTTGGATGAAGCTACTGCCAATATCGACTCAGGAACTGAAGCGCTTATTCAACGTAGCCTGCAAACGTTACGACATGATATGACCCTTGTGGTGATTGCCCATCGCCTTTCTACCATTATGGAAGCAGATAACATTGTTGTTTTACACCATGGTGAATTGGTCGAACAAGGTTCACATCAGGAGTTGTTATCACTACAGGGACGTTATGCGCAAATGTACCAGATGCAGCAAGTGGGTGAACATCTGCGTGATATTGAGCAACACCAACAGCTTGAGCCAGCTTAAGTGTCGTTGAGCTTGTGCGAACAAATACTGTTCGAGATAAAAGCGTTTTAATCGCGGTGAGAAAAGCAAATATCACTAATCGCGGTTTAAATACCCACTCAGCCTAGGCTGAGTGGAATACAAGATCAGTGTTGCACACCAGAGGGGTTATGACTAAATTCGGTTTGTTGATAAATGTCAGCCAATGCTTTGACTTTATTGGCTCTAGGTTTACGACGCCGTTTAGGCTCGAACTCTTGCTCAACGTGTTTTAAGGTTTGCTCGTGCTCTTTTGCTGATTGAATAAACTCAGGGTTTGACATCGCCTGTTGGCGTAGGCGGTTAACGCGTTCTAATGTTTCCCACAACATAGAGACCTCCTTACCACTGGTTATATAACCAGCATAGCTCAGCCTCTGTACTTGTCAAGAAAAAGCACTGTTATTATAGACAGTGTTTTTTCTCTTTTACTAATGAAGTGATAGATTAATCACAAATTATCGTTCACTTGTTTAGCCACCAAGGATTGAGTAACCTTTTGATGATGAAGTAAATATTCATCTAGACCCGCTTTACGCAGATCACAAGCAGGACAAGCACCACAGCCGTCACCGATGATCCCATTGTAACAAGTCAATGTTTCATGGCGCACCAAATCCAAAGCCTGATGCTGATCGGCTAGCGCCCACGTTTCCGCTTTATTTAGCCACATAAGTGGCGTACGAATGGTTAATTGACGATCCATACCTTGTACTAAGGCGTTATTCATTGCTTTAACAAATTGGTCACGGCAATCTGGATAACCAGAAAAATCCGTTTCACACACTCCAGTAATAATGGTCTCAGCACCAATTTGATAAGCGTAAATACCCGCTAAAGTGAGAAATAGAATGTTGCGCCCCGGCACAAAAGAGTTAGGTAAACCATTCTCCTGCAATTCATGAGAAACAGGGATGTCATCTCGAGTAAGTGAACTTATCGCTAACTCATTGAGTAACCTGACATCCATCACTTTATGAGCTTTAACACCCAGTTTGATAGCTAACTGCTGAGCAACTTCAATTTCCAATTTATGGCGCTGGCCATAATCAAAAGTAATGGCATGAACTTCATCAAACATTTGTAATGCCTGCACTAGGCAGGTGGTTGAATCTTGTCCACCACTAAATACCACGACGGCTTTGTTCATCTCTTATTCCTTTAAGCAATGTTTAGATATTTATGGGTTTGAATCGATAAACGCCAGTTACGAGCAATACAAGTTTCTATACATAACTGAGTCGCACGAGGCTTTTGGCTAATGGGCTGTAATGCCACAATAGTATTATCAGTAATAGATGCCTGTGCTAGCAACGCATCAAGTTGATGAATATCTTTTTCTGTTCCAACCGGATGTTTGATTTCATTGGCGCGCTGCAACGCTGAGACTAGAACAGGTAACTTACCTTTCATCGCTACTTTAGGTGACACTGTCACCCAAGTTGTTGCACTGCTGCGAACCTCAAAGGTTCCACTGGTCTCTATTTGACATTGACAGCCAATCGCCTCAAATGCCTCCGTCAAGGGGACTAAGTCGTAAATACAAGGCTCACCACCGGTGATCACAATATGCTTAGCGGTATAACCCTGTTGTCGATATTGAGCAACTATCTGCTCTGCAGAGCCTTGACACCATGTGGGACTATCCCCTTGTTTGGCGATAATTTGTTGGAAACTACGCTGATCTTGCGGCTCAGCATCCCAAGTTTGCTTGGTGTCACACCAGGCACAACCAACCGGGCATTGTTGCAGTCGGACAAAGACCGCCGGCACGCCGGTAAATACGCCTTCGCCCTGGATGGTTTCAAATATTTCATTCACTTTGTACAAAGTCATTGGCCTATATTTGCGCTAATAAAATCTTAGGTCGCCGACCTTAATAGAAGCGACCTCAGAGGTCAATTTAAACCCACTGCTTATCGATACTTTCTATATTGAGACTTTTGATAAACTGACTTTAGATTTTCATAAAAAACACGTATCTTGTCATACTTTATCACTCAGTGATTGCGCGGTTAATGGACAACCTCTCTCCGCGAACAGCACAATCCTGTGCCACACTTCTTTTTGTCACTTTGGGTAATACATGTATAAATTAATTGCGCTCGATATGGATGGCACTCTGCTCAATAGCCAAAAACAAATCTCTTTACGTACGCAACAAGCCATCGCCAAAGCTCGCGAGCAAGGCATTAAAGTTGTCCTCGCTTCTGGTCGGCCACTGGCAGGTATGCAAGATAAACTTGAATTATTAAATCTCACCTCTGAGCAGGACTATGTATTGCACTACAACGGCTCAATGGTACAAAACGTCGGTACAGGGGAAATCATCTATCAACAAATTATCGATGGTCGCTCCGCTAAACGAGTGGCTCGCCTAGCTAAAGAGCTTGGCGTTAATACCCATGCCTTTAGTCAGATTCATGGTCTGATCACTCCTAAAACAAGCCAGTACACTGAAGTCGAAGCCAATATTAATGGCATCTCTATTACCGAGATGGATTTTGACCTATTAGAAGATGATCATCCGATCATTAAAGCTATGATCGTTGCCGAACCCAAAGTGTTAACCGCAACCATAGCTAAAATTCCCGCTGAGTTTTATCAAGACTTCACCATAGTACAAAGCGCAGCATTCTTTGTTGAATTTCTCAATCCCAAAAGTAATAAAGGCATTGGTGTACAAGCCATTGCTGAGCACTTAGGTATCAAACCTTCTGAAGTGATCTGTATGGGTGATGCCGAAAACGACCATCATATGTTGCAATATGCAGGTTTAGGGATTGCGATGGAAAACGCGATGGAAGAAACCAAACGCATCGCGGATCATATTACCTTAAGCAATGATCAAGATGGAGTTGCCGTGGCTATTGAGCAGTTTGCCTTGCGCTAACCAGGTATAAAATGCCCTTAACCAAAGATAAGGGCATTTTGATGTAGCTAATGGTGTGGGTTGATAAAACATCGCCCACCACGGTACTCACATGGTCAACGACTAACCTTCACTACCTTGCTTGAGCACTTTCTCTTGTCCTTGTAGAAGTAAATATTCTTGCCGTGCAGAAGGGATCAAAACTACCACTCGCTGCTGCGCATTTTTAGCTACAGTCAACCGCTCACTTAACTGAGCTGGATGAGAAAAGGATTCACGCTCAGCATCACGTCGACACAGATTAACAAATTCATCATCGCAGGCATGATAAAACAGCACCAGCTCAGCTTGCTGCATATAACGTAGCCCTTTGAGAGACAATAACTCAATATCAGAGCCGCACTCGATCCATGTTACTTCACCACGCTCATCGATTGGCTGTTGTAACGCCAAACAATACTGAGTTTCTAAGCTTTCACGGCTAGTCGCATTTTTAACCGCGGTTTGCGCAAAAAACACTTCCCAGAATTTTCGCCGCAGATCAACGCTAGTGAGATGCTCTTTGATGGAATTACGCTTTGAAGCGGCAAAATCAGCCAATAAAGCCAGATTTTGCGGTAACACGCTTTCTAAAGTTTCGCGCAAGTTACGAATTAACACTGGCGAAGCACCGCCACTAGAGATCGCCAACTGAATTCTTCCGCGCTCAATCATAGACGGGGTAATAAAATCACAATAAGGCTGATCATCAACCACATTCACCAATACCCCAGCTGATTTCGCATCATGAAACACTTGATGATTCAGCCTTGGGTTATCTGTCGTCGCCCACACTTGCACATAGTCACGGCTAATTAACTGCGAAGAATAAAAATTCTGTATCCAATGGCAACGCTCTTGATCGACCCAGGCTTTCAATTGAGGGGCGATTTTCGGTGACACAATAGTGACGTTCGCTCCTGCTCGCATCAGGGCTTCGATTTTGCGACACGCAACCTCACCACCACCGACCACTAAAACCGCTTTATTGGATAAATCAAGAAACACAGGAAAGTAGCGCATGTTAGTATTTTACCTTTAAATTCAATCAATCCATGTTAACAAAAAATAAACACTACCACTATCGTCGATAGGTTGTTGAAGCAATCTAACATTAATTTGATTTGGTGGAAGTGGCTTATCTTATCTACGCTTATAATATACCCAAACTACTTGGAGTTGCAGGTAGGCGGCAAGTGAGTGAATGCCCATGAGCATAGATAGGCTATGTGATTGGGGTGAACGAACGTAGCCAACACCCCTGCAACGTCAAGTAGGAAGGATATAAAAGGGCAGTTTATCCACTGATGCAGCTTAAAAAGGAAACTTCTATGACAAATAGACTGATAGCTCTGGTTTGTGCAGTTTCATTCACCTTGCTCCCCGCTCTAACGTTGGCATCATCCACCACTTTAGGCAAGGTGCTAAAACAAGGCAAACTCAACTGCGGTGTCAGTACAGGG